>NZ_LMCO01000015.1:0-242 GCF_001424825.1 Ensifer sp. Root31
GTGGCCGAGGATGCAAGCCTTGCCAACAATCTGGCCGAACCCTTGGCGGCGCTGATCGTTTCGCTGTCGGGCAATTACGACACCATCCTTGCTGCTGCTACTTCGGTCGGCAAGAACGTCCTGCCGCGGGTTGCAGCGCTTCTCGATGTCGCCCAGGTTTCGGAAATCACCGAGGTGGTTTCCGCCGATACCTTCAAGCGTCCGATCTATGCCGGCAACGCCATCCAGACGGTGCAGACGAC
>NZ_LMCO01000015.1:252-116348 GCF_001424825.1 Ensifer sp. Root31
CGATGTCGCCCAGGTTTCGGAAATCACCGAGGTGGTTTCCGCCGATACCTTCAAGCGTCCGATCTATGCCGGCAACGCCATCCAGACGGTGCAGACGACGGAAGCGAAAAAGGTGATCACCGTGCGCACCGCCTCGTTCGCCTCGGCCGCCGAGGGTGGTTCAGCTTCGGTCGAGACGATCGCGGCTGCGGCCAATCCCGGTCTGTCGAGCTTCGTTGCCGACGCGCTGTCGTCGTCGGATCGTCCGGAGCTGACCTCGGCCAAGATCATCATCTCGGGCGGCCGTGCACTCGGCTCGTCNCCTGTCGAGCTTCGTTGCCGACGCGCTGTCGTCGTCGGATCGTCCGGAGCTGACCTCGGCCAAGATCATCATCTCGGGCGGCCGTGCACTCGGCTCGTCGGAAAAATTCAAGGAAGTGATCCTGCCGGTTGCCGACAAGCTCGGCGCTGCCGTCGGTGCATCGCGCGCGGCAGTCGACGCCGGTTATGCCCCGAACGACTGGCAGGTCGGCCAGACCGGCAAGGTGGTTGCCCCAGATCTCTACATTGCCTGCGGCATCTCCGGTGCGATCCAGCATCTGGCCGGCATGAAGGACTCGAAGGTCATCGTCGCCATCAACAAGGACGAGGAGGCGCCGATCTTCCAGGTTGCCGACTACGGCCTCGTCGCCGACCTGTTCGAAGCCCTGCCGGAGATGGAACGGGCATCCTGATGAGACTTCAGAGACGACGGCTGAACGTTGACGTTCAGCCGTCGATCCTGATCGTGCGTGCGCCGACATGCAGCGCCCGACCGGCGCCAAAACCCATGATCGCCGCGCCGAGGCCGAGCGTCACGAACAGGATCGCGGCTGCGTCGAAGCTGCCGGTCCAGTCGCGGATCAGGCCGACGAGCAACGGGCCGATGGCGGCGAGCACATAGCCGACGCCTTGTGCCATGCCCGAGAGATGGGCGGCGACATGGGAATCGGGCGAGCGCAAGACGATGAGCGTCATCGCCACAGCGATCAGCCCGCCCTGGCCGAAGCCCTGGAGAATGGCCCAGAAGATCACCGTCGACGGCGGCGCGAACAGAATGCCGAGGAGCGCGATCACTGCGGCTGCGATCAGCGCGACATTGATGCCACGCTGGTCCTTGCGCCTGATGGCAAAGGAGGGAACCAGCAGGCAGGTGACGACCTGGGTCATGATCGAGACCGAAACGATGACGCCTGCCGTTGCCGGGTCGAAGCCGCGCTCCCTGAGAATGGGGGCGAGCCAGCCGAAGATGCAGTAGGCCAGAGCCGACTGCAGCCCCATGAACAGCGTTACCTGCCAGGCCAGCCGGTCGCGCCAAAGGCCGACGACACGAAAGCCGGTGTGTCTGACCTGCGCCTTGCTGCCAAGCGCCTGCGGCATCCAGATCAACAGCACGATGAAGGCGGGAAGCGCCCAGATGGCGAGTGCACCGGACCACGAGCCGGTAACACCGTGTTCGAGCGGCAGGGTCAGGCCGGCGGCACCGGCCGCGCCGGCGCAGAGCGCCATTGTATAAAGCCCGGTCATGATCGCCGCCTTGTCGGCAAAGTCGCGCTTGACGAGGCCCGGGAGCAGCACGTTGCCGATGGCGATCGCGGCCCCGGCGGCGAATGTCGACAGGAAGAGCACCGGTACGGGGCCGAAACCGCGCAGCACTGTCCCGAGCGCGAGCAGAGCCAAGGCGCCAAGCAGGGTGCGTTCGGCACCGAAGCGCTGTGCCAGCTTTGGTGCCAGCGGCGCAAACAGGCCGAGGCAGAGCACCGGCAGCGTCGTCAGCAGGCTGGCGCCGGCAGTCGTTAAGCCGGTATCGCGCATCACCTCCGGCAGCAACACCGAGAGGCTGGAAAACAGCGGTCGCAGGTTGAAGGCGATCAGCACGAGGCTGGCGCCGAGGACGAAACGCGCCGCTCCCCGCGGCAACACCGGCGGCTGAGGCTCGGGTACGCTGTCGGCTTCGGCGTCGATGAGCTGGTCTTCGAGACCGTTGATGGCTGCGACCTGATGGGCCGAGGAATTGGGATCACGGAAAGTCTGGTTCATTGCGAAAGAAGCCTGTCGAGTTCGCGAAGCACCGGCGCCATGAAGGCGCGAACGGCGGACGCGGCGCGGTCCGGATCGCCGGTGGCGATCGCCGCGACGATCGCCGCATGGGCCTGTTCGTCGGGTTCCGGCACGTCGCCCTTCTGCGTCGAGTGAATGGTTTCGAGGATCGATGAGGTGAAGAAATCGTAGAGCCCGACGATGGCGCGGTTGCCGGAGGCTTCGACGATGGATTTGTGAAAGGCGATGTCGCGATGGCCGAAGGCCTCGTAGCCGCCATCGGCAACTGTGCCGCGAGCCTTCAGCAGCCGGGTCATGCGTTCGAGGTCGGCGGGTGTATGGCGGATCGCCGCAAGCCTTGCCGCCTCGACATCGAGGGCGGCGCGCGCCTCCCATTGGTCGCGCAGACCGGCGCGTTTGACACGGTCGAGCGCGCCTGCCGGATCGACCGTCGAGCGCACATAGGTGCCGGAGCCCTGGCGGGTGTCGAGCAGACCCTGCGAGACCAGCACACGCACGGCCTCGCGCACCGTGCCCCGGCTGACGGACAACAGCTCGGTCAATAGAGTTTCGTTCGGGATGCGGTCGCCGACGCCCCAGCGGCCGCTGACGATCTCGGCGCGCAGGCTTTCGGCCGCACTGTCGGCCAGATTGGTTCGATTGACGGGCTGCATGATAAACTCATCAAGTCATCAGATGACCTAACGAATACGTCTGAGTTTAGTCGCTGTCAATTGGTTGTGGTGGAATCGGGGCGACATCGGCCGAATGCGCGGCGACGCTGGTCGGTGGAGGGCTGTTGTCGGGCGACCGCGCATCTCCGCGAGGTGGGGCTGTCGCGTTCCATCGGGAGTCGACGGAACAAAGCGATAAAATACTTCCTTCGACTAAATCCTCGACGGAAGCCGATCAATGATCGGTGGTCTGGCCGTCGGTGATGCTGAGCAACGTCTTTTCCATATCCGGCTCGTCGCCGGAGCAGACGCACAGCATTTCCGCGTCGCCTTCGCCGACCGAGAGATAAGCGTGGCCCATCGTCGAGTCGATATAGACGCTTTCGCCGGCTTTCAGTCGCACCGGCGCATATTGATCCGTATGCAGCTCGATCTCGCCCTTGAGCACGATCAGGAATTCTTCGCCGGCATGAGGGGTCAGCGGACCGAACTCTGCAAGCGTGCGCGCGCGGGCATGGGCGAGGATCGGCACCATGCGTTTCCTCACCAGATCGGTTGCAAGGTAGTGGTAGTCGTAATTGCGGGTCAGCTGCCGCAGCGTCGTCGTGGCCGAGGTTACCGAGCGGCGCGTGCGGGCGGCGGGCTGCTTGCTGTCGCCACTGAGCAATTCGGTGACATGCACGCCGAGGCCGGCGCAGATCTGCAGCAGCTTGTCATAGGTCAGCGACATCTGGTCGTTCTCCACCTTGGACAAGGTCGAGACGGCAACGCCGGTCAGGTGGCTGACGTCCTGAAGGGTCCAGCCGTGATGTTTCCTCAGGTTCCGCAGGCAATCGCCGAGGTTTGGCTGTTCCGACATGGTTCTCTCCGGCAAACGAGATCTACCTAGCTAGTTCAACTCTGGCCGCCTCGCAACAAGCGCCAAGAATTTTCCGATACGCTAAATATTGACCGTATCGGAAAATGAATTTACCAATGGCTATGCGCTCAGGATCCTCTTCTCCCAAAGTGATTGTCATTGGCGGCGGTATCGCCGGCCTGTCGGTTGCGGCTGCCGTCCAAGAATGGGCATCGGTCGTCCTCATCGAGCGGGAGGCGCATCTCGGCTATCACGCAAGCGGCCGCTCGGCGGCGCTTTTTGCCGAGACCTACGGCAACACGGTGGTCAGAGCGCTCTCCATTGCCAGCCGGCCGGCCATCGTCGATGGCGGCTTTGCCGAGCATGTGCGCGGCGCCTTGCATTTCGGTGGGTGCGACGACGATGCGATGGTCGATGAACTGGCGCAGAAGTACCAGGCGCTCGTGCCCAGCGTCCGGCGGCTTTCGGCAGACGAAGTCAGCGTGCTTATTCCCGTCATTCGTGCCGATACCACGTGCGGCGGCGTCTACGAGCCCGGCGCTCTCGATATCGACACCGGCAAGATGGTCCATGCCGCGGCCGCCGCTCTGAAGGCGCTTGGCGGGACTGTCATTTCGGGCGAGGAAGTGCTGCAGATCTCCCGTATTTCCGGCCGCTTTCAAGTGGTGACTTCGGCCGGCTCCTACGAAGGCGATATGGTCGTCAACGCGGCGGGCGCCTGGGTCGATGTGATCGCCGAGCGGGCAGGGCTGGCGGGGCTCGGGTTCTCGCCCAAACGGCGCACCGCCTTCATGTTCGACCCGCCCGCGGGGCTCGACGCGCGCACATGGCCGCTCGCCGTCGATCTGCATGAGCGTTTCTATTTCAAGCCGGATGCCGGAAAGCTGATCGGCTCGCTGGCGGATGAAACGGATTCACCGCCCTGCGACGCCTATCCCGAAGATATTGACGTCGCCATCGCGGTCGACCGGATCGAGCAGGCGACCGAACTTCGCATCGGCCGCCCGCAAAGGCCATGGGCCGGATTGCGCACCTTCTCGCCGGACCGCACGCCTGTCGTCGGCTTCGATCCGCGCCTGCCGGGCTTCTTCTGGCTCGGCGGCCAGGGCGGTTATGGTTTCCAGGTGTCGCTGACCCTGGCGCGGATCGCCTCGGCGCTGCTGCGCGATGCCGCGATGCCTGCGGATGTCGCCTCCCTCGGCGTCGAGTTCGGTGCGCTGGCACCCGTCCGATTTATGGCGGCGGCGCACACCCCGTCGCTTTCCCCGGCCGGCCCATGACCGGATAGACCATCAAGATCGAAACGTCGTCGATGCGGTTAGGAGAACCCCGCTACGACGTCAACACAAAGGCAACCAGGAGCGTTTGCTATGAAATCCACACGTCTGATTCTGCGCACCGCGCTCGTCGCATCGACAATCCTCATGGGCGGGCAGGCCTATGCGAAGACGCTGGTCTACTGCTCGGAGGCGAGCCCCGAGACCTTCAACCCGATGATCGGAACGGCGGATTCGACTATGGATGCCGCGGCCAAGCCGATTTTCAACCGGCTGGTGGAATTCAAGCCGGGGACGACGGAAGTCGGGCCGGCGCTCGCCGAGAGCTGGGATGTGTCCGAAGACGGCAAGGTCTACACCTTCCATCTGCGCCATGGCGTCAAGTTCCACACCAACGCGCAGTTTACGCCGACACGCGAATTCAACGCCGACGACGTGCTCTACACCTTTGACCGCCAGCGCAACGCCGACAATCCGTACCACAAGCTCTCGAACGCCTCATACGAATACTTCAGCGCGCTTGGGCTTGGGCCGTTGATCGAGAAGATCGAAAAGCTGGACGATCATACCGTGCGCTTCACACTGACGTCGGCAAACGTCACCTTCCTGCCCAGCATTGCGCTCGACTACCTCTCCATTCTCTCGCTGGAGCAGACCGAGAAGATGGTCGCAGCCGGCACCCCGGAGCTGATCGACCAGGCGCCCGTCGGCACAGGGCCGTTCATCCTTGAGGCCTATGCGCAGGACAGCCAGATTCGCTATGCGGCCAACAAGGACTATTGGAACGGTGCGCCGAAGATCGATACCCTCGTCTTTGCGATCACACCGGAGCCCACCGTGCGGGTCGCCCGGCTGAAGGCGAACGAGTGCCAGGTGGCGGCGCCACCACCGCCCGGAGCCGTCGCCGATCTCAAGAACGACCCCGAGGTGACGGTCTATAACCTCGAAGGCCAGAATATCGGCGTTCTCGGCTTCAACGTCGAACACAAGCCGCTCGGTGATGCGCGTATCCGCCTGGCGCTCGCCAAGGCGGTCAACCGGCAGGCGATCGTGGAAGCCGTGTATCAGGGTGCAGGCAGCGTTGCCGGCAGCGTGGTGCCGCCTGCACAGCTCGGTGCGGCCAAGGACGCGGGCATCGACTACGATCCGGAAGGCGCCAAGGCGCTTTTGAAGGAAGCAGGCCACGAGGGCGACCTGTCGATCGCGCTCTGGGCGATGCCGGTGTCGCGGCCCTACAACCCGAACGCCCGCCGTATGGCAGAGATGATCCAGGCCGACTGGAATGCCATCGGCGTGAAAACCGAGATCGTCAGCTTCGAGTGGGCCGAGTATCTGACCCGCACCGCCAAGGGCGAGCATGACGCCTTCCTGCTCGGCGGCAGCAGCGACAACGGTGATCCGGATAATATGCTGAGCTATCTGCTTAGCTGCGACGGCGTGAAGGGCGGCTCCAACCGGGCGCGCTGGTGCAACGCCGACTTTGAAAAGTTGCTTCAGGATGCGCGCGTCGCCGCCGATCCCAAGGAACGGGCAGCGCTTTACGGCAAGGCGCAGGCCATCCTCAAGGCGGAAGTGCCTGTTGCGCCGATCGCCCATTCCGTCGTGTCGATCCCTGTGCGCAAGAGCGTGAAAAATTACGTTCTCGACGCCTTCGGCCGCCAGAACTTCGCCAACGTCGATATCGCGGAGTAAGCCGGATGGACGAGATGACAATGAGCGGCGGCGTCACGCTTGCCGATCTAAGCCGACTGCTTCAAGGCTACATCAACGATGGTGCCGTCGGCGCCTCCCTGGCCTTTTCACAGGGCGATGGCGAGACCGTCACCTTGACCTCGGGACTTTCCGACCGGGCGCGGGGGATACCGGTTTCGCCAACGCAACTGTTCAAGATCGGCAGCTGCACCAAGACGTTTACCGTTGCCGCCCTGATGAAGCTGGCGGAAAGCGGTGTGGTGGAGCTTGGCGCGCCGATCTCGCACTGGTTCCCGGACCTTCCCGGTGCCGCTGCCATTTCGGTGCGCCAACTCGTCAACCATCGCGGCGGGTTGCCGGAATTCGAGTACGACATACCGATGACCCCGGACCGCATCTGGACGCCGGCCGAACTCGTCGATCTCGCGTTTCGGGTCGGCACTCAGTCGGCGCCCGGCGGTCCGGCCGTCTACAACAACACCGGCTATGTGCTTGCCGGCATGTTGATCGAAGAGGTTACCGGAAAGTCGCTCGGCGATTATGTCCGCCATCAGGTGCTCGAACCGCTCGGGCTCGAAAACACCTGGTCGCCTTCGACCGAGAGCTTCCCGGAAGAGCGCATGGTGCGCGGCTACTACCACCGACCGCCACCGGCTGCGGATGCAGGGGCGGGCATCGCTGCCGGAGCCGAGATGTGGCGCATGGACGGCGTCCTGCCCTATTCCGACGCGCTGCAGGATTCATCGGATTCGTTTCCGTTCACGGCGGCCTATGGCTGCGGCGACATGGTCTCGACGCCCGGCGACATGATCGCCTTCATTCGGGCGCTGTTTGGCGGCAAGTTGCTGGCGGACGGAATGTTCCGGGAGATGAGCGAAAGCCGTGTCGCCGTTAGCTTTCCCGGTACGCGGATGCGCGAGACCGGGGCGGGGCTGTTCCAGAGCAGCTACGCGGATCGGCTCGTCTATGGCCACCAGGGCAGCATCCCCGGCTATGTTACCGTGATGCAGCACGAGCCGAAATCGGGTCTGACAATCGCCATGACCAGCAATGTGGGCTCGGGCTACCGGATGTCCTTTTACGCCAGCGGTCTGCATCAAGTGCTCGATCAGGCAATCGGCATCATCATGGACAGCTAAGCCCGCTGGCGATCACGTCTCGAAATCAGCTCGACCGCCCGTTCGGGCGGTCGAGCGTTTTGACAGCATTGTTATGAAATGAGGACGTCGACCTTTTCGAAGGTCCGGACGTCGATCAGCCCCTTGTCGGAGATGCGCAGTTCGGGAATGACGACGAGCGCCAGCAGCGAATGCTGCATGTAGGCGTTGTTCAGCCGGCAGCCGCAGACGCGCATCGCTTCGACTAGTGCCGCGGCCTTGTCCGCCACGATCTCGGCACGCTGATCCGACATCAGCCCCGCGACCGGCAGTTCAACCAGTGCAAGCTCCTTGCCGTGCTTGATCACCACGATGCCGCCGCCGACCTCGTGCAGCCGGTTCGCGGCTTTCGCCATGTCGTCCTTGTTGGTGCCGACGACGATCATGTGGTGGCTGTCGTGGGCCACGGTGCTTGCAACCGCGCAATCGCTGTCATAGCCGAAGCCGGAGACGAAGGCATTGACGACGTCGCCGGTGCCGCGATGACGCTCCACCAGCGCGATCTGGCAGACGTCCTGGGCGCGATCCATCTCGATGATGCCGCCCGCCGCCGAAAGCTCGGCTTCAAGCGCACGCGTCGGCGCCTGGTTCTCGACGACGCCGATCACCCGGACCCGCGCGCGGGTCGCGGTGCTGTTAAGCCCGATGTCGAAATCTCCGGCCTTGAGCGTCTTGCCGAGGTGCACGGTGTTGCGGGCGCTTTCCGGATAAACGAAGGGCGGGATATCGCGCACCAAGGCGCCGGAATCTGCCAGCAGTTCGCCGCGGGCAAACACCATCTCGATCGGCAGGGCAGCAAGGTCCGACGTGATGATCAGGTCGGCCCGTCGTCCTGGTGCGATCGAGCCGAGTTCCCGCTCGACGCCGAAATGCTGGGCGGTGTTGAGCGTGGCCATCTGGATGGCGGTGATCGGCTTCAGCCCTTGGGCGATGGCGTGGCGAACCACCCGGTTCATGTGGCCGTCGTGGACCAGCGTGCCGGAGTGGCTGTCGTCGGTGCAGAGCAGGAAGTTGCGCGGATCGACGCCGGCTTCAGTGATCGCCTTGACCTGGGCGGCAACGTCGAACCAGGCTGAGCCGAGCCGCAACATCGCACGCATGCCCTGTCTGACGCGGGCAATCGCGTCCTCGACGGTCGTTCCTTCATGATCGTCGGCCGGGCCGCCAGCGGCGTAGGCGTGAAACTCCCGGCCGAGATGCGGCGAAGCATAGTGTCCGCCGACGGTCAGCCGCGCATCCTGGGTTGCCGCGATTTCTGCGACCATCTTGGGATCGTTAAAGGCGACACCAGGAAAGTTCATCATCTCGCCAAGCCCGATGATGTTCGGCCAGCTCAACGCTTCGGCCACGTCCGTGGCCGAGAGTTCAGCACCCGCCGTCTCGAGCCCGGGCGCGCTCGGCACGCAGCTCGGCACCTGCACGTAGACATTGATCGGCAGGCTTTGCGCCTCGTCGTTCATCAGCCGCACGCCGGCCAGGCCGAGCACGTTGGCGATCTCGTGCGGGTCGATGAACATCGTCGTCGTGCCGTGCGGGATGACGGCGCGCGCAAATTCGGTGACGGTGACGAGACCGCTTTCGACATGCATATGCGCGTCGCAGAGCCCCGGCACGAGATAACGCCCGGCAGCGTCGACGACCTTGGTGCCTTCACCGATCGTATGGCTGGCGTCGGCCCCGACATAGGCGAAGCGGCCGGCTTTGACCGCGATGTCGGTGTGCGGAATGATCTCGCCGGAATAGACGTTGACCCATTTGCCGTTGCGGATGACGAGGTCCGCCGGCGCACGGCCCATGGCGACGTCGACGAGCTCGGGTGCGGTCCTCGACCAGGATTGGAGCATGACAGTTTCCTTCAATGGAGACGATGTCGGCGCCCCCTTTGACGTCTGAGTAAAAAGGAGGCGCCGACAGGTTTACTGGGTCTGGGCGATGAGCGCTGCCGCCAAGAGGGCGACGAACCACATGACCGGTTTTACATCGCCCGCCCGCCCGCAGACCAGCTTGATCAGCACATAGGCAATGATTGCGAGCGACAGCCCGAGCGTGATCGAGAATGTCAGCGGGATCAGCACGATGGCAAGGAACGCCGGGATCGCTTCGTCGATGTCGGTCCAGCGGATCTTGCTCATCGGCTCGGACATGAAGAGGCCGGTGAGGATCAGAACGGGCGCGGTTGCCACGGCCGGAACGAGCGACAACAGCGGCGACAGGAACAGGAACGGCACGAACAGCAGGCCGGCGACAAGGGCGACGAGCCCGGTACGGCCGCCCTGCGCAATGCCAGCGCCCGATTCCAGATAGACGGTGGCGGGGCTGGTGCCGAGCGGTGCGGAGATCAGCGCAGCGACGGCGTCGACATGCATGGATTGCTTGATGTTGCGCGGCAATCCCTGCTCGTCCTTGAGGTCAGCCGCTTCGGCAAGGCCGAGGAAGGTCGAGAGTGCCTCGATGAAATTGGTGAACAGGAAGACGAAGATGAACGGCAGGTAGATCAGGCTCAAGGCGCCGACGAGGTCGATCTGGCCGATGAAGCTGAAATCCGGTGCCGCGGAAAAGCCGCTCCAATTGACCAGTGTATGCACATCAGGCGTATCCGGCGAAAACGCGCTGCCGTCGCCCCACCAGCGGCCGATCGGGATGGAGAGGATGGTGGTGAGGATCATGCCGGCCATCATCGCGCCGGGAACTTTGCGGACCACCAGCGCGACCGTCAGGATGAAGCCGGCAATGAAGGTGAGGGTTACGGGGTTGAACGTCGTCAGCCCGACGATCGTATCCGGATTGGCGATGATGAACTTGGCATTCTCGAAGCCGATCAGTGCGATGAACAGACCGATGCCGCAGGCGATGCCATAACGCAGGTCGACCGGGATCGCCTCGATGATCGTCTGGCGCAGGTTGAAGAAGGCCATGACGGTGAAGAGCACGCCGGCCCAGAAGACGCAGCCCAGCGCGATTTCCAGCGGTACCTTGGCGCCGACAACCATCGTATAGGCAAACAGCGCATTGATGCCCATGCCCGGCGCCACCAGGATCGGGCTTCGCGCATAGAGCCCCATGGCGCAGCTGCCGATGAAGCTGACGAGTACGGTCGCCGTTACGCCGGCCGAAAACGGAATGCCGGCGTGGGACAGGATCGAAGGGTTGACGACGATCACGTAGGAGGCGGCGAGAAAGGTGGTCAGCCCGGCGAGGATTTCGGTTCGAATGGTCGAGCCGAATTTGGAAATCTGGAAGTAGCGGTCAAGCAGGCTGGCGAGCCAGGAGGCTTGTGCCTGGCCTGACGCCGGCTCAACGCCCTTGGGTTGGTAGTTCATTTTGTTCCCCTTTTTTTGAAATGAGGAAGGGGCCGGCGATGCCGACCCCTTCCAAGGCTTTACTCTGCTGCTGCGGCGCGCGCTTCCTCGCCGCCGTTCCCGGCGAGCGGCGAGATCACCTTGAGCCGGACGCAATCGACGACCCCGAGATCGGTGATGGCATATTCCGGGATCGCGGTGATTTGAAGCACGAACATGTACATGAACGGCCATGGCAGGGTGCAGCCGAGCCCGCGCGCCGCATCGTCCAGTTCCTCCTCCAGCGCCGCCATTTCCGATGGTTCGATATCGGAGACGATGCCGCCGATCGGCAGATGCAGGAAGGAGACGACCTTGCCGTCCTTGACCACCACCTGGCCGCCATGGTTGGCGATCAGGTGGTTGATGGCGACCCGCATGTCTTCCGGGTCGGCGCCGATGCAGATGATGTTGTTGTCGTCGGGCGCGGTCGAACTGGCGATTGCGCCTTCGCGCAATCCGAAGCCGGAGGTGAAGGCGACGGGTCGGTTTTTCGTCTTGCCGTAGCGCTCGACCACGGTGACATATTGGATGTCCTTTGCCGGGTCGGCGAGCACGCATCCGTACTTGACTGGCAGGGTGACATCGCGGCGGGTGCGCACGAAGATCTTTTCCGGCGTGACGGCGATCGCCATGGCAGCGGCGCTGTCGCCGGGGCCGTCATAACGCAGCTTCAGATCGTCGAGTTCGAGCGGCGCGACCTTCATCGAAGTCAATAGCGCGGCGCTGCGCGGCGGCGGCACCAGTTCGATGGCCATGCGGCCGTCACGCGCGACTTCCTCACCCTTGGCGATGACGGCATCGATCCTGAACTCGCGCAGGTCGTTGACGAGCAGGATGTCGGCGGCGCGACCCGGCGAGATTGAGCCGACCTTGTCGTCGATGCGAAGGGCATCGGCGCCGTTGATCGTTGCCATCTGGATCGCCGCCATCGGCGAGATTCCCATGGCGATCGCCATGCGCACCATATTGTCGAGATGGCCGCGCTTGAGAATGTCGCTGGCAACGACGTCATCGGTGCAGAAGCTGATGCGGCGCAAGGCCTTGACGCCCATTTCGGTGACGATGCGCAGATTGTCGGAGAGGAAGTGGGAGATCGAGGATTCGCGCACGACGACATGCATGCCGGCCCTGAGCTTTTCGAGCATTTCCTCCGGCGAATAGCTTTCGTGGTCGGCGCGCACGCCGGACTGCTGGTAGCCGTTGAGGCGCGCTCCGCGCGTCATCGGGCAGCAGCCGAGCACCGGGAGCCGGCTCTTTTCGGCAAGCTCGAGCGCCGCCAGCACGTCGGGGTCTTCCTCCTGGATGAACTCGCGCACGGTTTCCCAAATGCCGACGCATTCCGGCCAGTGATGGGTGGCCTGGTGATCGGCAGGACTGAAATAGTGCCCGACGGTCGAACGCGGCATGGTGTACGGCGTCTTGCAGGGCGCGCCCCAGAAGACCTTGAGTGGTGTCTGCTTGGCCTCGTCGAGGAATTCACGCGCCGCCGCCGGCCCGCCGACGACGATGATCTGGTCAAGCCCGGTGACGATCGACGTGGTGCCGAGCGGGACGACCGCCTTGGCGAAGCTCGTTAGCGACATCTTCGAGCATTCGACATGCAGATGGCCGTCGATCATGCCGGGCGCCAGGTATTTGCCCGTGGCGTCGACGATCTTCGTTTCCGGCCCGACATAAACGGAGATGTCGCCGACGGCGATGATCCGCTCGCCGTAGATCGCGACATCGGCCTGGTAGATTTCTTCCGATACGACGTTGACGAGCCTGCCGCCGCGGATCGCCAAAGTGGCCTTGTTGCCGGTGCCCGAGGCTGCCCGGATGAATTCTCTGATATTGCTCACTGAAACCTCTCCCTTAGCGTCGCCGAATATTCCCAGTTTGGTTTCGTTTGTACAATGGGCCGAAATGGCGTATTTATCGGACATATCGTACAGGATTTTGGACGAAAAATGGATCTCTCGCTTCTCGACTGCTTCGTGAAAGTTGCCGATTCCCGTTCGATTTCAGCGGCTTCCCGCCTGCATCGGCTGCCGAAATCGACCCTCAGCCACAAGATCCGGCAGCTGGAGGACGAGTTCGGCATCGAACTCTTCGTGCGCGAGGGGCATCAGCTGCATGTGACCGACGCCGGAGCGGAGTTCCTGCGTTATGCCCGGCTCATCCAGTCGAATTGCGAGGATGCGGCAACGGCGATGGCCGAGATGCGGCAGGAGGTAGCGGGCACGCTGCGCGTCGGCTCGACCGGCGAATTCGGCACGACGATCACATCCGAACTGCTCTACGCATTTCGCCAGCAATATCCGCAGGTCAATCTCGACGTCGTTTTTCTGAGCTCGCGGCAACCGTTCTCCGAGGTCACCGAGCAGGCGCTCGACGGCATCTTTCACTGGGGCGAACCATCAGATGTCGACTACATCAGTCGCCGGCTCTCGGTCTCATCTTACGGTCTCGTTGCGAGCCCCGAATACATCGCCCGGCACGGCGCACCGCTTAAGCCCGACGACCTCGCCGGCCATCGCGGGCTCGTCTTTCGCCAGCAGACACGCCTGCAATCCTGGTATCTGACGCGCGACGGCGATGCCGAGATCGATCTGCTGCCGGCGGCAACCTGCACCACCAACGACTATTGGACGATCAAGTATTTCGCGGTTGCCGGCGAGGGCATCGCCTATCTGCCGGAATTCTTCGTGGAGACGGAGCGGCAAGCGGGATTGCTTCAGCCTGTTCTGGCCGAATGGAGTTCGCCGAAAACGGCGATCAACCTGATCTATTCGCGCCGGCGGCACGTGTCGAAGCGCTTCAGGGCCTTTGTCGAATTCTGCATCGACTTTTATCGCGACCGGGAGCGCACAGGCATTCCGCGCTACTACGTGGAGAAAGTCAGCATGCCGTCGAATCGTGCGATCCGCTGACGCGGCGTCCGCAATCGATCAGCCGGCGGCTCTCAAAGCCAAGTCAACATAGGCGGCCACATGCTTTGCCGCGATATCGGACACGCAATGCATCTTGATGTGGCGGCGCGCCTTGCCTTGACCCATCAAGCACGCCATGCGCGTCCGGTAGCGCGGCGCCCTCGCTGAATTCCAGGGTGACATGGGCCGAATACGGAAATATGCCGCAGAACGGTCGCGCGGCGGAAAACAGCAGGCCGCCATATTTGATCTCTTCCGAAATGCCCGCCCCGGACGCCAATGCGATCTCGCGCAGCCGCGAAACAATCGCGAACTGTGTGTCGCCGCGGTCGCGAATATCGGCGAGGAAGGCTTCAATGCGCTTGTCCATAATGGCTCGCTTACGACTCGTTGCAGAATTCTGAACGCACCAATATCACGCGACGTGCGCCGACTATGCTCACGCGATGAGGTGTTTGGGCAGGACGATCCTGGCGGACAATCCACCCCCGACCTTGTTTCGCAAAACCAACGCGGCGCCCGCGTGATCGAGCGCGAGTTCGGCGATGCTCAGGCCGAGGCCGCTGCCGATCGCGGCCTTGAAGCGTCCGCGGAAGAAACGCTCGGTGACGTGGGGCATCTCCTCCGGCGGAATGCCCGGGCCATCGTCATCGATCGCAATCGTGGTCGTTCCGTCGTCGCTTTCAAGCCAGCAGAGGATCGTTCCGCCGGCCGGCGAGTGATGGAGCGCATTTTCCATCAGATTGCGGGCGGCAAGTCGCAGCAGATCCGAATTGGTCCTGACCTGCAGCTTGCAAAGACTGGGGTCGACGACAACCGTCGCGGCACTGCCGGCATGGCCAAGCAGTTCGCTCCTGAGCGAAACCAGCATCTCGCCGGGATTGACCTCGGCCACAGTGCGCGCCGTTTCCGACGCTTCGACCGACGCGATGTCGAGCAACTGCCGGACGAGCCGTCCGGTGCGGTCAACACCAGCAACAATCTGGCCGAGAGCCTTTTCGCGGATTTCGGCATCGTTGCTCGCCAGCGCCACCTGGGCCTGGGTTTTCAGCCCGGCAAGCGGCGTTCTAAGTTCATGGGCGGCAAAGGCGATAAAATTCTGCTCGCGCTGACGTGCGCCGGCGACGCGGCCGAAGAGACCGTTCAATGCGCGAAGCACGGGACTGATCTCGCTCGGTGTTGCGGTCTCCTTGATCGGGTGCAGGTCCGAGGCGTCGCGGGCGGCAAGATCGCCCGCCAGTTTTCTGAGCGGTGCCAGACCACGCCCGACGCTCAGCCAGATCAGGGTCGCCAGCAGCGGTATGATCAGGAGGGCCGGAAAGAGCAGGCCTTTGACGACGTCGTTGACCAGCCTGTCGCGGATGCGCAGGTTGTCGCCGACGAGCACGCGCACGCCAAGCTCGGCATTCTCGACCGCGTAGACCCGCCAGGTTTCGCCATTGATCACCGTCTCGGAAAGGCCGGTCGCATGCGCCGACAGCGTCGTCTCCGGCGCGCTTTCCGACTTGCCGATCAGGGTGCCGTCCAGCGACCAGATCTGGCAAGAAAGCTGCCGGTCGTAATGCGGGTGCTCGAGCACCGGGATCTTTGCCTTCGTCTGCGCCGGCTTATCCGGGTCGATCTCCTGGTTGACCACAAGCGAGCTGACCATCTTCGCCGCCTCCATCAGTCGGGCGTCGAGCACCTGCTCGACCTCGGCGCGGGTGCTGAAGAAGATCCACAGGGTGGCCGAAAGCCACATGAGCCCGGTGGTGACGAGCAATATGAAGAAGAGGCGTGCGCGGATCGATCGCATCAGATGTTGCTGCCGAGCCGGTAGCCGATGCCCCTGACGGTTTCGATCAGGCCAGGGCCGAGCTTGTTGCGCAGGTGATGGATATGCACCTCGACCGCGTTGCTTTCGACCTCTTCCTGCCAGCCGTAAAGCTTGTCCTCCAGCGTCGCCTTCGAAAAGATCGCGCCCGGCTGCGACATCAGCGCATGCAGGATGGAATATTCCCGACGCGAGAGCCGGACCGGCGCGCCTGCCTTTTCCACCGATTGCCGGGCTGGATCGAGCCGGATCGTCGACCATTCGATGAAGGCGGTCGATCGACCGGCGGATCGGCGCGCGAGCGCGCGCAACCGTGCTGCCACCTCATCGAGGTCAAAGGGTTTACCGAGATAGTCGTCGGCGCCCATGTCCAGCCCGCTGACGCGATCGGCGACCGTGTCGCGGGCGGTCAAGAGCAGGACCGGCGTGTCGTTGCGTGCGTCGCGCAGTTTTTTCAGCACGTCCGCACCGGAGCCGTCCGGCAGCATTAGATCGAGGACGACGGCGTCGAACTTGCCTGCGGCCAGCGCCGCGTCGGCGCTCTCCCGGGTGGCGACGGCATCGGTGGTAAAACCGGCGAGCGCCAAGCCGACCTTCAGCCCGTCGCGCAAAATGTCATCGTCTTCGACAATCAGTACCCGCACTTAGGTCTCCACGAATTAACCGACGGCGGTTGTTTAGCACCTCCCTTAAGGCAGCCTTAAGGTAGCGCATTCCTTTGGGCGTCATCGTAACAAGCCCCGAGTCGATGAATGTCCGATATAGATGAACTGAACCCGTTACCATCAGCCAGAACCTATTTGCGATCCGGCGGCTCGCTGACGCGCCGCAGCCTTTTCGTTGGCGCGACGGCCATCCTGCTTTCAGGTTGTGCAGCAACCGCGCGCCCGACACCGAAGCCGACGGTGGTCGAGATGACGCCGCCGCCCAAGGGCACCGTTCCGCCGATGTACTACGCGATGCCGGATGAGCAATTTCCCATTCCCGCGGTCGATGTCTCCCAGGTCGATCCGAAGTTCTGGCGCCAGGAAGTCGACTATCCGACACAGGAGCGGCCGGGCACGATCATCGTCGATACGCCGGCGAAACACCTCTACCACGTGTTGCCCGGCCAGCGCGCCATGCGCTATGGCATCGGTGTCGGCCGCGAGGGTTTTGCCTGGTCCGGGCGGGCGGTGGTCGCCTATAAACGGAAATGGCCGCGCTGGACGCCGCCCGACGAAATGGTGGCGCGGCAGCCGAGGCTCGAGCCCTACAGCATCAAGAACGGCGGCATGGGGCCGGGCCTGAAGAACCCTTTGGGCGCGCGGGCGCTCTATATCCATAAGGACGGCAAGGACACGCTCTACCGCATCCATGGCAGTCCCGAGGCACGGTCGATCGGCAAGGCCGTCTCGTCCGGGTGCATCCGCATGCTCAACCAGGATGTGGTCTATCTGCACGCTCAGGTCCGAGACGGTAGCCCGATCGTCGTCATTCCCGATCCGTCGAAGGCGCATCTCGCCACGAGCTGATCGCGGCTTGTCCGGTCGGTCAATATCGACCGATTAGGGAACATGCATGTCTCTGGCCCGGGCAGGGCCAGAGCGTGGCGGCGCCAATGATGCGAGGTCAGTGGCTCGCAGGTCTCAGTCGTCCCCAGATCGGCGCGACGATGTTGCCCATGACGGCGATGGTTGCAGCGCCGACGACGATCGCCAGCAGGGCCTGCTGCGCCGACGTGGCAATCCAGCCGATCAGACCCGGGGCAACTGGGAGCGCGTGGACCACGGCTTCGGAGATGTCGTGGATGATGTGTTCCGGGCCGGCATATCCCATCTGGGCAAGGCCGTGGACGAGAATGCTGCCGCCGACCCAGAGCATCGCCGCAGTGCCGATGGCGGCGAGAACCTTCAGAAAGATCGGCATGCCGACGACCAGGCCGCGGCCGATGGCGCGTAGCGCCGATACGGAGGTCTTGGCCAGCGCGACGCCCGCATCGTCGGCTTTGACGATCAGGCCGACGACGCCATAGACGGCAAGCGTAATGGCGATGCCGACCGCGGCAAGCACCACGCCCTGCATATAGATGCTGGCATCGGCGACGGTTGAGAGCGTGAGCGCCATGATCTCGGCCGACAGGATGAAATCGGTGCGCACGGCGCCGGCGATCTTCTCGTTTTCAAGCGCGACGGGATCGGTCTTTTCTCCGAGCACGGCGGTTTCGTGCTCATGGGCCGCGTGCGGAAAGAAGACGCCATAAAGTTTCTCGGCGCCCTCGTAGCAGAGGTAGATGCCGCCCAGCATCAACAGCGGGGTGATCGCCCAGGGGGCGAAGTAGCCGAGCAGCAGTGCACCGGGCAACAGGAACAGGATCTTGTTCTTGAGCGAGCCGAGCGCAATGCGGCCGATGATCGGCAGTTCGCGTTCCGGTGTCAGCCCGACGACGTAGCGCGGCGTCACGGCTGCGTCGTCGATGACCACGCCTGCTGCTTTTGCGCCGGCCTTTGCGGTCTGTGCGGCGACGTCGTCAAGCGAGGCGGCCGCCATTTTGGCGATGGCGGCAACGTCGTCGAGCAGGGCGATGAGACCAGTAGCCATTGAACGCGAACCCTTTGCGCTGAAATTCCATGGGGCGGGTGCTCCAGGATTCGGCAGTAACCACCGCCGCGTGCCGAGTCAACGACATGCAAATTCTCTGGCGAGCGGACACCATAACGTGAGGCGAAAAGTGGCTCGTTTCGGTTGACGTAGGTCCGCTTTCGATTTACGACTGACGAAATATGAAAATCGTCAGTCGTAAATCGAAAGCGGACTTACATGGATGACAGCATCGACAGCCAGCTGGACGCGACGCGTCAGGAAAACGTCTCGCGGATCCTGGATGCGGCCGAGCGGCTGTTTCGGCATTTCGGCTATTCGAAGACCAATGTGGCCGACATCGCCCGCGATCTCGGCATGTCGCCCGCCAATATCTACCGTTTCTTCGCTTCGAAGGCGGAGATCCATCAGGCGATCTGCGGCCGCATGCTGGCTGCCAGCTATCAGCAGGCTCTGGACATCTGCCGGCAGCCGCTGAGCGCGACCGAGCGCTTGCGGCAATATATCCGCGCACAGCATCAAATGACGGTGGAGGTCATGCTCGACGACCAGAAGGTGCATGAGATGGTCGTCATCGCGATGGAACGCGACTGGCACGTGATCGACAAGCACATCGATCGTCTGCATGCCCTTGTCGCCGATGTGATCCGCGAAGGTATTCTTGCGGGCGAATTCCCCGAGCAGGACGCCGACGCGGCCTCCAGATGTTTCGGCGCCGCGACCGTGATCCTCTGCCACCCGCAGATGGTGGCTCAATGTCTCTCGAAGGAAAATCGGGCGACGCCGGATGAACTGATCGAATTTGCGATCAAGGCACTGAAAAACTGACCAGGCCGGGTAGCGGCCCCCGATGTGTACCGTGTGGCTGATGCCGCCGAGGAGTGCGGAAATGTCTATGCCCGTTCAAACCCGTAGCCGTTTCGCGTTGAGCGCAAGGATGGCTCTTCTTGCCGCGATGTCCCTGGTGCTGGCAGCCTGCTCGCAGGAGCAGGAGGAAGCCAAGCCGGTCTTGCGGCCGGTCAAGGTGGTCGAGATCAGCGATGCCGGACAAGCGCGGCAGATGAACTATTCCGGTGTCGTGCGTGCCCGAACGGAAATGAACCTCGGCTTTCGCATCAACGGCAAGATCACCGAGCGCCTGGTGAATGTCGGCGACCGGGTGAAGTCCGGCGATCCGCTCGCCCGCATCGATGCGACGGACTATGATCTTTCAGTCAAGAGTGCGGCCGCGAACCTTGAGGCCGCCGAGCGCCAGGTCGAGACGACCGCATTGGTTCGCGCACGCGCCGAACAACTCTTTGCCCGGAAAGTCGCCTCCCAGGCGCAGCTCGACCAGGCAACACTCAGCCATAACCAGGCCGTGGCAACGCGCGATGCCGCAAGCTCGGCGCTGTCCCAGGCGAAGAACCAGGTGACCTATACCGAACTGGTTGCTGACCGTAGCGGCATCGTCGCTGCAATTGCTGCCGATGTCGGACAGGTGGTCGGCTCCGGCACGCCTGTCGCCACCGTCGCCGTCGACGGCGAGAAGGAAGTGCTCATCGCCGTCCCGGAAGTCGATGTCGCCAATTTCAAACCGGGCATGGCGGTAAAGGCCGGCTTCTGGTCCGATCAGGGCCTGATCCTCGACGGCAAGGTGCGCGAGGTCGCGGGCAGTGCCGAACAGCCGTCGCGAACTTTTGCCGTGCGCGTCAGTCTGCCCAACGATCCGCGCATTCTGCTCGGCATGACCGCAACCATCCTGGCTTCGGCTGATGACGCCGAGCGCCACATGTCCGTGCCCTTGAGCGCTTTGGCTCAGAAGGACGGTGAAACAACGGTGTGGGTCGTCGACCGTGACAGCGAGACCGTGAAGAGCAGGACGATCACCGTTGCCGACTTTACCGGCGAGGGCGTGCGCGTGGTCGACGGGCTGAAGCGCGGCGATCTGATCGTTGCCGCCGGCACGCAGTTCATGACCGAAGACCTGAAGGTTGCGATATCGGGCGATATCGCCCGCCAGTCCGCCGCGACCGACAAGACCGCAGCCGCCGAAATCGTGCGCTGAACCAACCCAACCGCGGAATGATGCCGATGTCCCTACCGTCAGAAGAAAAACGGCCTTTCAATCTTTCGCGCTGGGCGATCGCCCATCCCAGTATCGCGCGGTTCCTGTTCGGCCTGATCATCATCACCGGCGCGCTCGGTTTGATGCGGATGGGGCAGAAGGAAGATCCGGACTTCACCTTCCGCGTCATGGTCGTGCAGGCTTTCTGGCCGGGCGCCTCGATCCAGGAGATGGAGGATCAGGTCGTCAACAAGATCGAGCGCAAGCTGCAGGAAACCCCGCATCTCGATTTCGTGCGCTCCTATACCCGCGCCGGAAGCGCGATCATCACCCTGCAGGTCGAGGGTGACACGAATGCCCAGCAGGTGGCCGACGCGTTCTATCAGGTCCGCAAGAAAGTCGGTGATATCGCCAGTGAGCTGCCGGAAGGGCTGCACGGGCCCTATTTCAACGACGAGTTCGGCGACACCTTCATCACCCTGCATTCATTGAGCGGCGACGGTTACAGCTATCCCGAACTGAAGAAGTTCGCGATCCAGGCGCGCGACATGCTGCTGACGACACCCGGCGTCGAGAAGGCGGTGATCCTCGGCGATCAACCCGAAAAGATCTATATCGACGTTTCTTCCAAGGTGTTGGCTGCGCGCGGGCTGACGCTCAACGACCTCAGGAATACCATCGCCGGTCAGAACAATGTCGATCCCGCAGGTTCGGTCGATACCGGTTCGCGCTCCGTGCGCATTTCCGTCGAGGGCGGCCTCGACAAGGTCGAGGATCTGCGCAACCTCAGCGTGACGGCCGGTGGGCAGGTCACCCGCCTCGGCGATATCGCCACCGTCTCCTCGGGGCTGGAGGATCCCTATTCTCGCAAGTTCCGCTTCAACGGTCAGGACAGCGTGCAGATCGGCGTGGTGATGGCCAAGGGCTTCAAGGTGACCGATGTCGGTACGGCCGTCGAAGAGACCTATCAGCGTTTCGAGGCGGCCTTGCCCTACGGCATGGTCGTCGATCAGATCTCCAACCAGCCGGAAGTGGTCAAGGAGGCCGTTGGGGAATTCATGAAGGCACTCGGCGAGGCGCTGGTGATCGTGCTTGTTGTCTCGTTCCTGTCGATCGGCTGGCGCTCCGGCCTGGTGATCGCCATCACCATTCCGCTGGTGCTGGCGGCGACCTTTGCCATCATGTACGAGCTTGGCATTGACCTGCAGCGCATCTCGCTCGGGGCGCTGATCATCGCTCTCGGGCTCCTGGTCGATGACGCGATGATTGTTGTCGAGATGATGGAGCGCAAGCTGGAGGAGGGGCTGATCAAGGTCGAGGCAGCAAGCTTCGCCTATTCTTCGACGGCCTTCCCGATGCTAACGGGCACGCTGATTACCACCGCCGGCTTCATCCCGGTCGGTTTTGCCGCCTCGACGGCGGGCGAATATGTCCGCTCGCTGTTCTACGTCGTCGGCATCGCGCTGGTGGTCTCGTGGTTCGTCGCCGTCTACTTCACGCCCTGGCTCGGCAACATGATCCTGAAGCAGCGCTCCCATGCCGGCGGCCATCACGATGTCTTCGACACTCGCTTCTATCGGCGGCTGCGCTCGACGGTCTCCTGGGCGGTTCACCATCGCATCATCGTGCTGTCGATGACGCTTGTCGCCTTCTTCGTCAGCCTGTGGGCGTTCCAGTTCATACCCAAGAACTTCTTCCCGCAATCCTCCCGTCCGGAAATCCTCGTCGATCTCTGGCTGCCGGAAGGCACCAGCATCAAGCAAGTCGAAAGTGAGGCCAAGGCGCTCGAAGCGCGGATGATCGACGATGCGGACAAACGCTTCATCGCGACCTATATCGGCGAGGGCGCGCCGCGCTTCTTCCTGCCGCTCGACCAGCAATTGCGCAATCCGAACTTCGCCCAGCTCCTCGTCATGGCCAATGACGAGCCGGCGCGCGAACGGCTGATCGTCAAGCTGCGCAAGATCCTTGCCGAGGATTTCCCGTCGATCCGCTCCAAGGTCGATCGCCTTTTCCTCGGCCCGCCGACCGGCTGGCCGGTACAGATGCGCGTCATGGGGCCGGATCGCCAGGAGGTGCGCCGCATCGCCGATCAGGTGAAGGCGAAGTTCGCCGAAAACCCGCAGCTCGGTGCCGTGC
The DNA here is from genome assembly GCF_001424825.1 of Ensifer sp. Root31. Taxonomy (NCBI): domain Bacteria; kingdom Pseudomonadati; phylum Pseudomonadota; class Alphaproteobacteria; order Hyphomicrobiales; family Rhizobiaceae; genus Ensifer; species Ensifer sp. Root31. Next base: position 22,802 of record NZ_LMCO01000015.1, read on the forward strand.
ACGACGATTGGCTGGAGCCGGTGACGGCAATGAAGCTGGTCATCGACCAGGATCGCGCCCGTGCGCTCGGCGTCACCTCGCAGCGCGTCCGGCAGATGCTGCAGGCCACCATGTCCGGCGTGCCGCTCGACAACTTCCGTGATGGCGAGGAGACGGTCTCGATCGTCGCCCGTGAGCCGGATGCGACCCGTGCGCTGCTCTCGTCGGTGGAATCCGTCTACATCCCGACCGATTTCGGCAGCTTCGTTCCGTTGTCTCAGGTGGCCAAGGTCGTGCCCGTGCTCGAGCAAGGCATCGAATGGCGCAGGGACCGGCTGCCGACGATTACCGTTCGCGGCACCTTGCCCGACGGCGTGCAGCCGAACGATGTGGCGTTGAAGATGTATGGCGACATGCAGACGCTGCGCGATGGTCTTTCGCCCGGATACAGCATCAGCATCCAGGGCGGCGCCGAAGACGCGGCCGAAAGCCAGGGTTCGATCGCCGCCAAGGCGCCGATCATGCTGGCGGTCATCGTCGTGCTCTTGATGGTCCAGCTGCAGCATTTCGGCAAGGCGATGCTGGTTCTGGCAACCGGTCCGCTCGGCATAATCGGGGCGGCGGCGGCGCTGCTGATCAGCGGCGCCCCCTTCGGCTTCGTCGCCATCCTCGGGGTTATCGCGTTGCTCGGCATCATCATGCGCAACTCGATCATCCTGGTGGACCAGATCGATCAGGACATTGCCGCGGGCATGGATCGCTCCGAAGCTATCATCGGCTCGGCCGTGCGCAGGTTCCGTCCGATCACGCTGACGGCACTGACCGCGGTTCTGGCGCTGATCCCGATCTCGCGCGGCGTCTTCTGGGGGCCCTTGGCCTATGCGATGATGGGCGGCATCCTTGTCGCCACCGTTCTGACAATTCTGGTGCTGCCGGCCGGTTACGCGCTCTTCTTCGGCCGGGAGCCGAAGAAGCAGACATCAGAACCGGAATCCGTTGAAGCGGGCAAGGCCGAGCCTGCGGCGCCGATGATCTATCCGCCTGCGGTTGCTGCCGAGTAGCGCTGACGGCGCCGCCATAGCAGCTACCAGCTCGGCGCCCCCGGAGCGCTCTATCGATTGAAGGCGGTCGCGCGATTGTGCGGCCGCCTTTCTCGATAAATCGATGCCGATCAAGAAATTATGCAGTAGGGTCGCCCGCGTTCAGGTGCCTTCCAGGGGATTCGGGTGAAGCGAAGCGTTTTCTTCTGCAGTACGATGGTTTGCGCATTTTCGTTGCCGTGCATGGCGCATGCGGAATGGCAGGCGGTGGAAAAGGTCCGCACCTATGCGATCTCGGGGCAGACCGGCGCCGAGCTTTATGCGTCGATCGGCGAGCGGGGGCCAAAGGTCGGCGGGCTGGTTCGGGCCATCGCTCACACGGACTTCAAGCTGACCTGGACCCGGAAATACGAGCCGCAAGGCAACGCCTGCACGCTCGTTTCGGCCAAGCCGAAGCTCATCATCACCTATACGCTGCCGAAGCCGTCGAAGCCGCTGCAGGGGGCCATGGTAGAGAACTGGGAAACCTTTTTCGCAGGCGTTCGCAAGCACGAGCTTGTTCACGGTGACTACATCAAGGATCTGGTGAAGGCGATCGAGACCACATCAGTCGGGCTCTCGGTAGACGCAGACCCCAACTGCCGCAAGATCAGGACTGAGCTGACGAGGCGGCTCGGCGAGCTGTCTGTTGCTCAACGCCAGAGAAGCCGGGACTTCGACCGCGTCGAACTCAGTGATGGCGGCAATATCCACCAACTCATTCTCAATCTCGTCAATGGTGCCGGAAGCCGTTGACCGAGGCTCACGGGCATGCGCCATTTCGTGCGCCGCAACGGCATCCCCGACAATCTCTTGCCGGGGCGCATCTCGAAACTACACATGCCGGCCCATATCGGCCAGATGCCGGATATAGGAGACGAGTCAGCCGATCGCGAACCACGGTCAGCAGGCCGTGATCAAAAACACGCCTGCCGGAGCCTTCGTTATTCGCAACGTCTGCCGGTTCGTTTGCTATCGGCGGCTTACTTCATGAATTCTCTGATCTTGTAGGCGACCTCGGTGCGGTTGGTCGCGTTCAGCTTTTTCATGATGTTTCTAATGTGAACCTTCACGGTGCTTTCACACAGATCCATCTCATAGGCGATGATCTTGTTTGCCTTTCCACGGCGCAAGGCTTCGGCGACTTCGATTTCCCGAGGCGTGAACAGGCTGTCGGAGCAACGGGCGCCATTCACGACCGAATTTATTGCCTCTCTCATCGTCAGGATGCTGCTTGCCGGAACGAAGACGCCACCGGCGCGCGCCAGCGCAATCGCTTCGGCGGCGACATTGATGCCGACATTGCTTGGAATGTAGCCACGGGCACCGCATTCCAATGCCTTGAGAATTTGGCCGAGTTCATCCGTTTCGGCAACCACGATCACTGGGCTATATTTGAACTTCTCAACCAGAGTTTCGATCTTTTCGCAGACGGCAAGGTCACCCACTTTGCCGCCGCCGACGATGAGAAGAACGGCGGAAGGGTCTGTCTGCAATTTGCGGCCGCGCCACTCGTCAAAGGATCCGACTGTGACGATCGTCAGCCCGGGGTCATAGCCCGTCAGGCTTTTCGACAGGCACTCCCGGTCGAGAGCACGAGGGTCGATGAGCAGGATGTAGTCGAGATCTTCCTCCTGATCGGTCATATCCGAACCCGCCAGACTTTGGGGAAGACGCTGTTCCAGTACGCTTGGGAGGGATGTCGGTCGCGTCGTGGAGGTTCTTGCAATTGTTGCTGTACGAATATCCATTGAATTTTCTCCTTTTTATTCTTATTTTGTTAGGTGTAAATATTCTAGATACAAGTATTGGTGTTGATATTCCCTCAGGGTCCTCTCGTATTTTCTTCTTATATTTTGGTAATCAGATCACATATATTGTCGGTGCGCATTAACACAGGTTAAAGCCCTCGCAATGAATCAACCGGAATTCGTGCTGAGATAGCCCGGATCGAAGTCCACCAATTCGGCCAGGCGTCTGCGATCGAGAAATTCGACGATGCCATTCCTGAACGACAACAATCCCTTCAACCTCATCTCCTTCAGAACGCGATTGATGTGCACGGTCGACAGGCCGACGGCGTCGCCGATGTCGGACTGCGTCAGCGGGCAATCGAAACCGTCAAATCCCAGCCTGTCGGGTCTACCTGCGCGGACTGCGAGCTCGAGCAAGAGATGCCCGGTACGCTCCAGTGCGTCGCGGCGTGCAATGTTTGCCAGCCGCTCGGTCATCCTGACCTGGCGCTTGAGCATCTCGTGCACGAAGTTCTGCTGGATTCTCTGCGACAGATTGGGGCCGCCGGTGCCGGGAGGCACCGCGAACTCGTAGACGGCAACGTCGGACAGCGCCTGGATTGTCTCCTGCGTCATTTCCGACGACAGGGTCCAGAGCATATCTCCGCGCAGCATGAAATCGATGACGATGCGGGTGCCATTTGCCAGAATCTTCCGGCTGACGCACCAGCCGGAGATGAAGAACAGGACGCACGATCGACCTTCGGGCTCGAACAGTATCGAGCCCGCCGGGAATACCCGTTTTCGCGCCACGGAGAGTTCGGACCTCTGCTGATCCGTGTCGAAACTCGACAATTCTCTAAACCGTGACGATCCTATAAATGCCCCAAGTTGCCCCACCATAAAGGCGCACTCTCTCTTCGGTCCATTCGATTGTACTTAAGTATATAGCAAACAACCGGTGGTTAGGAATATTACCCAAGAGGATTAGTAATGGCGGGAAATCACATCGATATGAGCTTAATCCGGCCGGGTGGGTACCGGTCCTAATTAGCTGAAGCATTTGGGTTTTGGACCACTAAGGTGCCGATAACCGCGCGATCAACACTGTGTGACCCGTTACGGTTAGAGACCGTGCGACAACGCATAGCCGGATAAGGCTCTGCCGCTTGGCACAGCCACCGGCTGAATCGTCGGGCTTGCGCTGCGGTTTTGGTGAGCCTCCAGGCACTCTCGCAGCTGCGAGATGCCGTTGCGGGCTTGATTGAGTATCGAGGCATGGGCCGCGGGATCGATGCCCTTGCGGGCTGCCTCTTCAAGCAAGGAGGCCACATCGCGAGCGGAGATGTCGGGTCCGTTGGCAAAATACTCCGGTCGGCCAACGAACTGGAAGAAGCCTTCGACTTTCGCATCCCAGCCGAGACCGACCTGCGGCACGCCGAGGGAATAGGCGGCGATGCAGGCGTGAAGGCGATGTGCCAGTATCACCTGCGTCGATGCGATGATGTGGATCAGTTCCTCGGGCGTTTTGGGACGAGGGGCGAGGTAGAGATCACCGCTGTCGATGTGATCGGCGAGACCGTCACCGCCGAGAATGCGCCGCGCAAAGGCCTGGTCTTCCTGGGCTCCATTGGTGAAGAGGCAGATCCGATATCCGGCGTCGAGCATCAGGCTTAGCAGTTGGTGATAGTCGTCGGCATGCCGAAAAGGAGTTCCAGTCGAGCCATGGCTGGAATGTCGGCGCAGAATGAGCGGGTCGGTGACGCAGATGCCGATTGCCCGGTCATCTGCCTTCAGTGGCGCAAGCGCGTGGCACGCGACGATTTCCCGGACGAGCAGCCCGGGATCGGGCAGTATCCGGGCGCGCGGGCCGGATGGAAAATGGCCGAGCCAGTTGCGGCCGGCGATAGTATCACGGACCGAAATGTGGACGACTTGGCTCTCATCGATCATGCCGAAAAGTTGCCTTGCCTGCGACGACCAGTCCCGGCTGGTGCCGACGGCATAGACCGCCAGCGGCTTGCCGCTGCGGTTGATACAATCGAGTGCTGCACCGACTTTCAGCGGGAAGTTCAGGTCGTCGTCCTGAAACAGGTTTCCCCCGCCGATGACGACCGCATCCGCGGCGTCAATCTCCTTTTGCCATTCGACCTGCAATCGACGGAGTGTCGGGCCAAGCGCCTGTCTTACGACCAGCCGACGCGCGAATGACGGCAGCGCTTGCAGTACCTTCAGCAACAGTCGGCGGCGCCCGCCACCGCCGGTGCCGAATGCCGTCCTGCCGGCGAGATCGATCGTCTTGACCTCCAGCCCCTTGGCCCCGCGCGCCAGCGCAATCTCCAGGCACTGCGCCAGAATGCCGTCACCAAGGTTTTCGCTGTATTTGACGTTAAAGATGACGATTTTCATCGGGAGCCTCCCATACGGCGCGGGCTTGTCGCACCAACCAGTCGCGGTCGTGGCGCTTCTGCCTCGGCGATTTGCCGGCATGTCAGCGCCGACGCGCTGCCGGCGAGAATGTAGAACATCAGGCCCAGATCATAGACGGTGCCCGATACGAGAGCGGTGCTCAGGGCCGCGATAAAGCCGGCCTTTGCCGCCCGAAGCGCGGCAAGGCTTTCCGTCCGCCGCCCGGCGTCTGGTGCCGCGCGAGCGCACAGAATGGCCGCGACGAAGACCCAGAAGATGGCGAGCCCAAGGACCCCGACATTCGAGAGCAGAACCAGTAGATAGCTGGAGGCGCGGGCGCTCCCCAGGCCGGCCCCCATGCCGGAGGTGTTGACGAACGCCTCATAGGCGGCGGCGTTCCACATCGCGCGCTCGCGGCCGGACTGGCTGTCGGCCTTTGACAGCAGCATCTCATCGAGAAAATCGTAAACAGTCGACACCACCTCCGGGAACAAGTTGACGACCGTGAGGATGACGAGCGGTACGACCAGGAAGAGGGCGGCGAGAAACACCGGACGTCCGGGCTTTCTCCGTTCGAAGACCGTCACAATCGAACGTATCCAGAGAAACGGGAAGACCACGGCCAACCCGAGCAGTGCTGTGGCAGAAGTCGAAAACACCAGGCCGGCAAGCGAGGCGATCGCCAGGAGGGCTGTCGCCCGTGAGCGCACCCGGTCGAGCCAGAGGCTCGCGGTCGCGGCAAACAGGATCAAGGTGTAGTCGGCAAAGGCCGACGCCTCGGGGAACGATCCGGAAATCCGTTTCAACCCACCTTTTTCCGCGGCGGTCAGGAGGGCGTAGTTGGCCGTCCGTACCACGCTCAGCAGATACTCGGTGCCGGAGAAATAAGTGAGGATGTCGGCCGCGGCGAAGGCGAGGTTGACGGTGGCGGCAATGAGGATGGCGTGGACGAGGTGCGACGGCGCGGCCGTCCGGCGCAGATAGGCATGGCAGAATCCGAAGCAGGCAAGTCCGCCGAGTGCATAGACGGCCTGCGTTATGTTGTTGGACGAAAACCGCAGCGGTGACAGCGATATGAAGCTTCTCGCACCAACAGATCGCTCGACCGTCATCACGTCGACGGCGCCCTGGAACAGGCGAGGCGACAGGATCGCCGTCAGCACGCCGAAAAGGGTGAGCACCATCAGCCAGAAGCCGGCACCGGCAGGCACGAAGGCCGCCAGCACCGGACCTTCGCCATAGGCCATCAGGACCCTGAGGCCGAAGAACAGCAGGAAAACATTTGGAACGAGGATGGATGCGCCGCCAAGTGCCGGAAGGCCGATGGCAGCGGCAGAGCCGAGAGCGGTTGAGACGACCATGAACGTCAACGCCCAGTGGATGGGCGCCATCAGCACGCCCAACCCCACAAGCACGGTAACGAAGCCGATCAGTTCAAAGCTCATGCCACCAGTTCCAGTTGCTGAAACGATCCTATCAAAGGGGGCATGTTGCGTATTTACGCCTCCGGCTAAGCCTTTCGCATAAAGCCGCGGCCTGAATCGGTAATGGACCCGCGGTAGCGCCCCGCGTTAGTTTGCACCATGACCCCATCTGTTCGCGAAGTTCGCCCGTATTGGGCACGCCGCCTGCCAGTTCGGCTTTTCGTCCGGCCTGTCGTCGGCTGCCTGTGGCTGATGATGCTTGTGTCGGCGACCCATGCCGATGGGTACACGGCCGGCGACACGGGCGACGAGCTTCCTGTCGACGACATGCCGCTGACCTTTGACGAGACCTTCGATGATCTGAGCGTGTCCGCCTGGGGGCCCGGCACCCGCTGGATCGCGCATACGCCGTGGTCGGGGGATTTTGGTGGCGCCCGCTTTGCCAACCCCGGTGAGCGCTCGCCGTTTAAGACTGAAAACGGCATTCTGAGGATCGAGGCCAAGCGCGACCCGGAAGGTGACTGGCAGTCAGGCCTGCTCGCCTCGGTGGACGCCAAGGGCAATGGCTTTGCCCAGCAATACGGCTATTTCGAAATGCGTGCGCGTTTGCCGGTCGGTCCGGGCGTATGGCCCGCATTCTGGCTGATCGGCAAGGACCGCTCGAAGTCGACGGCCGAGATAGACGTGATGGAATTCTACGGTGACAAGCCGGAAGGATACTCCTCTGTCATCCATGTCTGGCATCGCGATGACAAGGACGATTCCCAATTCAGTCGGATCGAGGTATTTCGCGACGCCGACCCCCAGGATTTTCATACCTATGGGGTGAAGATCGATTCCGAATTCATCCGGATGTACTTTGACCGGAAACTCGTGTGGAAGGCCGAAACGCGGCCTGAGCACCGGCAGCCGATGTACGTGCTGCTCAACCTCGCGCTCGTCGAAAAAACCGCCGATCAGGCGCCGGATCCATCCCACATGTTCATCGATTATGTCAGGGCATACGACCTTCAATAGGCGCCCCTCGCCAGGTCGTTTTCACCGCGTTTGATCCGCCAGGGTCGGCGCGGCAGGCGACCTCGAAAAATCCTGCGAAAACAAAAAGATGGAACACGATTCCGGCCGCCTATCGGGCGCCTCGTCCGTGCATAGCCGTGGCTTCCATCCCCTTAAGGACTAAGCGGGCCTAACCCTTTTGATGGCGATGCGTCGGTGCGGCTATCCCAATGATCAGCTGTTCATTTTTCGCCACCATGGAATTCTGGCTGACGACGGCATTGCAGCAAAATTCGCGAGCTGCCCATTGCCGGGAGGGCGTTTGAGCCGTCCCGCCGGGCAGTGAGGCGAGAGGGACAGGAGGCGAACGATGGCTGAGTTCCGATTTTTCGGCGCAGAAAATTCGGCGGTGAAGTCCGGGCGCGTGACGGGCCGCTCGCAGGAAACCGTGCACTACGACCCGGAGCACTCGGTTCATGCCGTCGTTCACCGGCACGCCCAGGCGGCTCCGCAGGCGACGGCAATCGTCTTCGACGACCACTCGATCAGCTATGGCGAGCTTGAGCTGATGTCCGATGCGCTTGCCACCTATCTGATCGATGCGGGCGTCACGAAGGGCGATATCGTCTGCCTCTTCGTCCCACGCTCCCTCGAAACGATCGTCGCCATGCTGGCCACCCTCAAGGTCGGCGCCGCCTATCTGCCGCTCGATACGACTTTTCCCGTCGATCATCTCGACTATGTCATCGGCGACTGCGAGCCCAAGGTGGTCTTCGTCGATACCTGCTCGCTTGCCACGATGCGCCTTGTGCCGAGCGTCAAGGGCACGATCGCCGATCTTCACGCGATCGTCGCCGATCTCGCGCAGCAAGCCGAGAGGAAGCCGTTCGAGCCAGTACCCTGCGAAGGCGGCGACATGGCATACGTCATGTACACGTCGGGTTCGACCGGTCGACCCAAGGGCGTCTCCATTCCGCATCGTGGCATTACCCGGCTCGCGCTCGATCAGAATTACGTGCAGATCGGCAGTGCCGACGTGATGCTGCACGCGGCAACAATCGCTTTCGATGCCTCCACGTTCGAGATTTGGACGACATTGACGAACGGTGGGACCATCGCCGGGTTGCCGGACGGAAATTTCTCGGTCGGCCGGCTTAGGGATGTCATCCGTGACAACGGCGTTACCTCCTCCTTGCTGACCACCGGCCTGTTCAACCTGCTCGCCGATTTCTCCTGCGGCGAACTGCCGACGTTGCGGCATATGATGTTCGGCGGCGAAGTCGCCTCTGCCGAGCACATCAAACGCTTTCAGAAGGCGCATCCGGACTGCCGACTGACAAACCTCTATGGGCCAACGGAAATCACTGTTCTGGCCACCGCCTTCGACATCCCCGCGGGGTTCGACGGCAAGGACGTGCCGATCGGCGGCGCCGTCAGCCACACCGGTATACTGATCGTCGACGAGGACCGTCGCCCGGTCGGGCGCGGCATAGAGGGAGAGCTTGTCCTCACCGGCGAGGGCGTCGCCATCGGCTATTTCCGACGCCCCGAGCTGACGGCAGAACGGTTCATCACCATCCGCACCGAACAGGGAGACGTGCGCGGCTATCTGACAGGCGATCTCGCGGTGCTCAGCGACGACGGCATCCTGCTTTTCCGGGGCAGGCGTGACCGGCAGATCAAGCTGAATGGCAAGCGCATCGAGCTTGACGAGATCGAGGCCGCCTTGCGTCGCGATCCGCGGCTCGCCGACGGTGTCGTCATCTGCCAGAATCTGGATCAGTCGCACAAGCGCATCGTTGGTTACCTGTGCCCACGTGAGGGCACCCGCGCAGACGACGCCGAGCTGATCCGCGACGTGATGGAGAGACTGCGCAACAGCCTGCCCGCCTACATGATCCCGAGCGCGGTGATCGTGCTTGACGAATTGCCATTGCATCAATCGGGCAAGGTCGACCGCGCCAGGCTTCCGCTGCCGGTGGATGCGTTGCCGGCCGAGAACGCGCCAGTCGCCAGTCGGACCGAGGCACTCTTGCAAGACCTCTGGCGCAACGTGCTCAGCCAGCAGGCCGTAGAGCTTGATCGCAATTTCTTCGATCTCGGCGGCACGTCGCTGCAGCTGATGCGGGTGCATGCGGCGCTGGAGGTCAACCTCAGCCGGTCGATCGATGTCGTTGCCCTGTTCAAGCACCCGACCATTCACGAGTTGGCGGACTTCCTCGATGGAAAGTCGTCGGCCAGTGCCCGAGCGATGACGGCGGCCGAACGTGCGGCGCTGCAAAAGAAGAACATCTCCCACTTCCGCAGGAGCGCTTCATGACCGTTTTCAACGATGCAGACGACGCCCGCGGCTCGGATCGCAATGACCAGGACGTGACCGGCATTGCGATCATCGGCATGTCCGGTCGGTTCCCGGGCGCTCCGTCGGTGGAGGCGCTTTGGGATCTCGTCTGTGAGGGGCGGGATGCCTTTTTGAAACTGAGGCCGGACGAGATCGAAGACGCATTCACTGACGAGGAACGTGCTGCCGCAAACTACGTTCCAGCCCGGCCGCAGCTCCCGGATGTCGACATGTTCGACGCCGAGTTCTTCGGCATGTTCCCGCGGGAAGCGGCGGTCACCGATCCGCAGCACCGCGTCTTTCTCGAGGTCTGCTGGGAAGCGCTCGAGCGGGCCGGGTACGATCCTCACCGCTATCCCGGCCTGGTCGGCGTCTTCGCAGGCGCCTCGATGCCCACCTATCTCATCAACAATGTCCTGGGTGAGCGGGCGAAGGTCGAGGAGTTCACCTCCAACTACCAGATCGGTTGCTTCCAGCAGATCGTCGGTTCAGTGACGGACGTTCTAGCGACCCGCATCGCCTATAAGTTCAACCTGCGCGGACCGGCGATCGCCATCCAGTCGGCCTGCTCAACGTCGCTGCTGGCCGTGTCGCAGGCCTGCCAGAACCTGCTGACCTACAGCTGCGACATGGCCCTTGCCGGTGGTGTATCGATCACGATCCCGCAACGGCGTGGCTATATCTACCAGGAGGGCGGCATGGTTTCGCCCGATGGCGTCTGCCGGCCGTTCGACGAACAGGCGGCTGGAACGGTTTTCGGCAGCGGCGCGGGCATCGTGCTGTTGAAGCGGTTGGAAGACGCGCTGAGGGATGGCGACAGGATCTTCGCGGTCATTCGCGGCTACGGCATCAACAACGACGGTTCGGACAAGATCGGGTTTACCGCGCCAAGCGTCGAGGGGCAGGCGGACGCGATTTCGTCTGCTCTGGCAAACGCGGGGGTCGATCCTTCGACAATCGGTTATGTCGAATGCCACGGCACCGCGACCCCGCTTGGTGACCCGATCGAGTTCGGCGGATTGCGCAGCGCCTTTGCCGAGGCAGGCGACAAGCGGCAGCTTTGTGCCCTGGGCTCGGTCAAGGGCAATGTCGGTCACCTCGATGCCGCTGCCGGCGTCAGCGGGCTGATCAAGACTGCGCTGGCGCTCTATCACGCCAAGATACCGGGAATGGCGAATTATCAGCGGCCGAACCCGCGCATCAATCTCGACGACAGTCCCTTCTATATTCCCGCCAGCACCACCGACTGGCCGGCCACCGAAGGTCCGCGCCGCGCCGGCGTCAGCTCGTTCGGCGTCGGCGGCACCAATGTGCATCTCGTGCTGGAGCAGGCGCCCGCGTCGCAGGGCAATGTCGACGACGTGGCGCGGGGGCCTCACATTCTGCCGCTGTCTGCCCGCAACGAGGCAGCACTTGCGGCCATGCGGGCGAACCTGCGCGATCACCTGCAGGCGAACCCTGCTTTGCCACTGTCGCAGGTCGCGCACACGCTGCAGACCGGTCGGCGCGCTTTCAGCCATCGCACCGCCATAGCTGCCAACGATATCGAGCAGGCGATTGAGCGCCTCGGCAGCGAGCGCGTAGCAAGTGGCGTTGCCACCGAAAGGCCGCCGATCGCCTTCATGTTCCCCGGCCAGGGCTCGCAATATGTCGGCATGGGCGCGGCACTCTACAGCCGCGAACCGGAATTCACCCGCTGGATTGACAGGGGCACGGAGCTGCTCCGGGCACCTTTAAAAACCGACTTGCGCGATTTCATCTGCCACAGCGGCACGGTGAGCCAGGCCATGGCCGACGAACAGCGCGAGACGCGCATCGCGCAGCCGTGCCTCTATCTCGTCGAATATGCGCTCGCGCGGTTATGGATGAGCCGCGGCTTGAAACCCGATGTCATGATCGGTCACAGCGTTGGCGAATTCGTCGCCGCGACGCTTGCCAACGTCATTTCCTTCGAGGACGGATTGCGGCTCGTGACCGCGCGCGGCCGCTTGATGCAGTCGCAGCCCCAGGGCGCGATGGTTTCCGTGCGGGCGGATGTGGAGACAGTCTCAGCCTATCTTGGCGACGAGGTCGAAATCGCTGCGGTCAACGCCCCGAAACTCTGCGTGATCTCCGGAACCTTCGCTGCCGTCGATGCTGCGTGCGCTGCGATGGAGCGCGCCGGCATCGCCTTCAGCCGGCTTCACACCTCGCATGCGTTTCATTCCGCCATGATGGACGGCGTTACCGAAGCCCTGCGCGAAGAGACGGCAAAGGTCACCTACGGCACTGCCATAACGCCGTATATCTCGTGCGTCACCGGCCAATGGCAGACGATCGAACAGGGCATGTCGCCTGACTACTGGGCGAAGCATTGCCGCGCCGCCGTCCGGTTTTCCGACGGGTTGGCGACCCTTTGCGACGGGCGCAAGCCCGTCCTGCTGGAGGTCGGCCCCGGTCGCACCCTGTCGGTCTTTGCGGCCCAGACGCTCAGCCGCGATGCGGTCACTGCCGTCGTCCAGTCGCTGCCGGAACATGATCGCGCGCATGCCGCCGGTGAAACCCTCGCCGAGGCCCACGGCAAGCTCTGGATGTCGGGCTGCGACCTCAACTGGCCGACGTCGTCCGCGAGCAAAACCCCGCTCATTCTGCCGACCTATCCGTTCCAGCGGCAGCGCCACTGGATTGACGCTCCTGCCTCCGCACGGCGCGGCGAAGGCCGGCCGGCATCGTCGGCCGAGCAGCTCCCTGCCGCCGAGCCATCTTCCACCGACACTCAAGCGCAACCGTTTGACGGGATCAAAATCATGAATGTTGCCACACCAGTTGCTGCTGCCAGCCGTATCCCTGCCTTGCAAACCTCCCTCATCACCCTGCTCAGCGACATGTCGGGGGAGGCGCTCGGACCGGGCGAGGCGGGTGCGACATTCTTGGAGCTCGGCTTTGACTCGCTCTTCATCGGCCAGTTCGCGCAAAGGATCGAGAAAGACTACAAGATCAAGCTCTCGTTCCGGGAGCTGCTGAGCAACATTCCCAGCATCCAGGATCTGGCCGCGCATCTCGACCGGCAGCTGCCGCCCGAGCCGCAGCAGGCGCCGGCATCCGCACCGGTGGCCCTGCCGTCGCTCGCAGTCGCCGCGGCGCCCGCCGTCGCAGCGCAGGCGGCCCTGCCGCTTACCGTTGCCCCCGTCACCACAGCCGCGACTGTTGCCGGCATCGAGTCCGTCCTCCAGTCGCAATTGCAGATGCTGCAGACGATCGTTACGCAGCAGTTGCAGGTGCTCCAGGCGACAGGTTCCGTCGCAGCCCCTTCCGCACAGTCGACCATTGTTGCGGCGGCGATCGCCCCTCCGATCGCGACGATTGAGCCGCAGCTGGTATCGAAGATTGAGGTCGATCGCACCGCCGATGGCGAAATCGGAGCGGAGCGCATCAAGCTCTACCGTCCCGGCGCCAAGAGCCTTTCGACCGAGATGACCCCACAGAAGCAGGCGTTCGTCGCCGACTTGATCGCCGCCTACGAGGCACGGAACGGGAAATCGAAGAGCTTCACCGGCCAGAACCGGAAGTGGCTCGCCGATCCGCGCACCGCTGCCGGTTTCCGCCAGGACTGGAAGGAGATGGTCTTCCCCGTCGTTTCCGATCGTTCGAAGGGATCGCGCATCTGGGACGTCGACGGCAATGAATATATCGATCTGGTCAACGGCATGGGTCAGACGGCCTTCGGCCATGCGCCGGATTTCGTCGTCGAGGCGGTGAAGGCGCAGGCCGACGCCGGATTTGCCATCGGCCCGCAGACGCCGCTTGCCGGCGAAGTCGCGGAACTGATCGCAGAGATGACCGGGCACGAACGCGTGACCTTCTGCAACACCGGCTCGGAGGCCGTCATGGCGGCCATGCGGGTGGCGCGCACGGTGACCGGCCGGGATCGGATCGTGATTTTCGGCAACGACTATCACGGGCAGTTCGACGAGGTGCTGGTCAAGGGCCGGAACCGGGCTGGTGCGCCGGTCGCGATACCGGTCGCCGCCGGCATCCCTGCCGCCTCCGTCGCCAACATGACGGTTCTTCGCTACGGCGATCCGGAAAGTCTTGACTGGATCAAGGCCAATGCCGGCGATATCGCCGCGGTGATCATCGAGCCGGTCCAGAGCCGTCATCCGGAATTACGGCCGGTCGAGTTTGTGCGCGAGCTGCGTGCTATTGCCACGAAATCCGAATTCGCGCTGGTTTTCGACGAGGTCGTCACCGGCTTCCGCGTCGATCCCGGTGGCATGCAGGCCGTCTGGGGCATCAAGGGCGACATGGCGACCTATGGCAAGGTCATCGGCGGCGGCATGCCGATCGGCGTGCTGGTGGGCGACAGCCGCTTCATGGATGCACTCGACGGCGGATGCTGGAATTATGGCGACGATAGCGTTCCGATGACCGCGCCGACCTTCTTTGCCGGGACCTTCGTGCGCCATCCGCTCGTGCTTGCGGCGGCGCGGGCCGTTCTTCAGCACATCAGGGGCGAGGGCGCCGCACTCTATGGCGCCGTCGCCGATCGCACGCAGGCTCTGGTCGCCGAGATCAATGCGGATCTCGCCCGGCGCGGTATCGCCAAGACCATCAACAGCTACAAGAGCTGGTTCTTTGCCGACTTCGGCAGCGACGATCCGCTGGGCTCGCTCCTCTATGCCAAGATGCGCATGCAGGGTATTCATATCCAGGACGGCTATCCCTGCTTCCTGACGACCGCCCACAGCGAGGCGGATTTCCAGGCGATCGCTGCCGCCTTCCGCACCAGTCTTGATGCGTTCCAATCGGTCGGCATCCTCGGCACGCAACGCCAGGCAGAGGATATCGCGCCGGAGCCTGCTGATGTGGCAACTGCCCGACCGTCAACGGCGCCGCTGACGGAAGCGCAAAAGGAAATCTGGTTGGCCGCCCAGGTCGGCGATGAAGCCTCCTGCTCCTTCAACGAGTCCTTCACGATGGTTCTGGACGGGCCGCTGGATCGCGAACGCTTGGGCCGGGCGCTTGATGCCGTAGTCGCACGCCATGATGCGCTGCAGATCCGGTTCGGCCGGGCGGGGGATCATTTCGAGTTCATTCCCGATTTCGTGCTCGATGTCGCCGATATCGACCTTGCCGGCGAGAACGATGCCGAGGCGCTGTTGCAGCAATTGATCGACGAAGATGCGCGCACTCCCTTCGATCTTGCCGATGGGCCACTCGTTCGGGCTTCCATCGTCAGGATGACTCCCGACAGTCACCGCCTGGTCTTCACCGCACACCACATCATCTGCGATGGCTGGTCGATCAATGTGCTGATCGAAGAGCTTGCCGCGACCTATTCCGCCTTGATGCGCAACGCCGAGGCCGGGCTCACGACGCCGCTCTCCTTTGCCACCTACGCGACCGATCTTGCTCCCAATGCGGATATATCGAACGCGACCGAACAATTCTGGCTCGACCAATACAAGGACGTCCCCGATCTGCCGGAAATGCCGCTGGACCGGCCGCGGTCGGATCGCCGCAGCTTTGCCGGCGGCACCGTCACCGGAAGCATCGAGGCGGAAACCTACAAAGCCCTGAAGAAGGCAGGTGCAAAGTCCGGCGCGACCTTGTTTTCGACGTTGCTGGCGGCGCTGCAAATCATGATCTCCCGCCTCTCCGGACAGGACGACATCGTCGTCGCCGTGCCTTCGGCCGGGCAGAGCCTGCTCGACGGCCAGACGCTCGTCGGCCATTGCGTCAACCTCCTGCCGCTTCGCCAGACGGTCTCGTCGGACAAGCGCTTCGACGAGCATCTCAAGGCGACGCAGCAGCTTGTGCTCGGTGCGTTCGAGCACCAGGATTACACCTACGGCACGCTCGTCCGTAAGCTCGGCGTCAAGCGTGATACGCATCGCTTGCCGCTGACCGAGATCCAGTTCAACCTCGAGCGGGTTCCTGACAATCTGGAGTTCGGCGGGCTGCAGACGAAGATCGCGTCGAACGCCAAGGCCTTCTCCAACTTCGATATGTTCTTCAACCTGACCGAAAGCCCCAACGGCGTTCGCATCGATGTCGACTACAATGCCGAGGTCTTCGAGCGCAGCACGATCGAGCGCTGGATCGGCCATTTCGCGACACTGGTTGCGGCGCTGGCAGCCGACATCACCCGGCCGATCCACGATCTGCCGCTCCTGTCTGCGGCCGAACAGGCCTGGCTTGCCGAGGGCCTCAACGACATGGCCGCCGACTACGATCGCGACGCATTCGTCTTCTCGCTGTTTGCCCAAAAGGCGGCCGAGCAGCCTTCCGCGATTGCCGTCGAACTCGACGGCAAGACGATGACCTATGGCGAGCTTGAAGGGCGATCCAACCAGTTGGCTTGCCAAATCCAGAAGACCGTCCCGGAGCCGGGCCAGCGCATCGCCCTTCTCGCCGAACGGTCGCTTGAAATGGTGATCGCCCTGCTGGCGATCATGAAATCGGGACATGCCTATGTGCCGCTCGACCCTGCCCATCCTGAGACCCGCCTGTCGCAAACCCTTGAGGTTGCGCGCGTTGCCGGCATGATCTGCGATAGCGACCGGGCAGAGGGACTGGCCGGCAAGGACGTCGCGATCATCCGCATCGATAGCGACGTCGACACGACCGGCGCGGCAACTGCACTGCCGAAGGTCCCCACGGACGCGGCGACGCCGGCCTACATCATCTTCACGTCGGGATCGACCGGCGCACCGAAGGGGGTCGAAGTCTCCCATCGCGCCCTGGTCAACTTCCTCACGTCGATGGCGCGGGAGCCGGGGCTTGACGATCGCGATACGATCGTCGCGGTGACGACGATCTCCTTCGACATAGCCGGCCTTGAACTCTACCTGCCGCTGATCACAGGTGCGAAGGTGGTGCTTGCCGGCCGGCACACGGTGCGCGACGGTTTTGCTCTGGTGCGGCTCGTCGAAAGCTGCGGTGCGACCGTGCTCCAGGCGACGCCGACACTCTGGCAGATGCTGGTCGAAGCCGGCCTCAGCCGCTCGAACCTCAAGATGCTGTGCGGCGGCGAGCCGCTTCCCAAGGCGCTCGCTTCTTCATTGCTCGGCCTCGGAAGCGAGCTGTGGAACATGTACGGCCCGACCGAGACGACGATCTGGTCGTCGGTGCAACGGATCGAGGATGGCGAAAAGCCGATCACCATCGGCCATCCCATCGCCAACACGCAGCTCCTCATCCTCGACAAGGCCAACCGCGTTGCCGCCATCGGCGTCACGGGTGAACTGCATATCGGCGGCGAGGGCCTTGCCAACGGCTACTTCGCCCGCCCTGATCTGACCGAGAAGGCCTTCGCCGATATCGACATCGGCACGGGAACGGTTCAGCGTCTTTACAAGACCGGCGACGTCGGTCGGCGGCTCGCGGATGGTTCGCTACAATTGCTCGGCCGGCGCGACCAGCAGATCAAGCTGCGCGGTTTCCGCATCGAGCTTGGCGATATCGAGGCTGCCATCTCCAGCGCCGCCGGCGTTCGCCAATGCGCCGTCGTCGCCGCCCCGAACAGCAATGGCGACAAGCAGCTGGTGTGCTATGTCATCCCGGAAGACCTGAGCAGCAAACCCTCGGCATCCGCGCTTGCCGCCCATGCGGAGGCCAACCTGCCGGCGCATATGGTCCCCGGTTTCTGGGTGCTTGAGGAGGCTCTCCCCCAGACGGCCAACGGCAAGCTCGACCGCAAGACGCTTGAACAGCGTGGTTTGCCGCAACGCGAGACCACGGCCATCAGGGTGCCGCCGCGCACCGCCATGGAAACGCAGCTTTGCGAGATCTGGCGCGAGGTTCTGAACGCGCAGGAGATCGGCGTCGAGGACAACCTCTACGCGCTCGGCGCGGATTCGCTGATCATCTTCCGCATCGCCGCCCGCATGCTCGACAGCGGTCTGCGCCTGGAGGCCAAACATCTGATGATGCATCCCTCCATCGCAGAACTCGCCACCTTTGCCGAGACACGCGACGACATCGATCCGAACGGCACCCAGCCGCAGGTCCCTTCGCTGAGAGATTTCCGCAATGGCGCGCGGCGCCGGTTTGAGCAGGTATCAAGAGTATGAAAGAGACAAGCAACACTGCACCTGTCGCCGAACCCACCGTGATTGCGGAGTTCCCCTGTTCCCAGACCCAGTTGCGCTGCTGGATCCTCGACCAGCTGAAGCCAGGCAATCCGGCGCTCAACGTCGCAGTCCGATGGGAGATCCGAGGCGCATTCCGATCCTCGACGTTGGAGGCCGCCTTTCGTACAGTCATCCAGCGTCATGAGGCCCTTCGCACCCGGTTCGTCGAAGTCGGCGGTAGGCCCTGCCAGCAGGTGGTCGACCAAGTCGACTTCAGGATGTCGGTCATCGACCTGCGAAACGTACCTGCCGATCAGCGCGATCAGCGTATCCTCTCGATCGGTGAGGAGACCGCGCGCGCGCCGTTCGACCTCAGCAGTCCCTACCTCTTCCGCGTTTCGCTGCTGATGGTAGAGAACGAGCGGGGCTTTCTACTGATCACCGCCCACCAGAGCTGCTTTGATGGCTGGTCGATCCGCGTGCTTGGCCGCGAGGTCGGCGAGATCGCGGCGGCGCTTGATGCCGGCCGGCAGCCGGCTGTTCCGGACCTGCCGTTGCAATACGGCGATTTCTCGCTGTGGCAGCAGGAGTATCTGAACAGCTACGGTTTCGAGACCGAGAAGTCATTCTGGCGCGAACAGCTGACCGGAGCGCCCTATTTCGAAGTTATTCCCGACACGCCGCGCGGACCGGTCAAGACCAGCCGCGGCAATATCCTGTCCGTCAACAACCCGAGCGAGTTCAGCGAGCGGATCGACGCCGCCGCCCGCGCGCATAGGGTCTCGCTCTACAGTTTCGGGGCTGCCGTCGTCAGCGCGTTGCTGCACCGCTATACCGGACATGACACCGTCATGTTCGGCTCACAGGTCGCCGGGCGCGACGAGACGGATCTGGAGAACCTTATCGGGGTCTTCATCAACAATGTTGTTCTGCGGTTCGACATGGCCGGTGACATTTCCTTTGCCGAGCATGTGCGTTTAGCAACCGCAACGGTGACGGCTGCCCTCAACCATCACAGAATGCCGTTCAACAAACTGGTCGAACTGGTCAATCCGGTGCGCGATCCCTCGCGCAACCCGCTGATCTCGGTCAACTTCAACCTGCAGAAGGCGTTCCTGGAAGACCATCAGTATGGAGGTTTCGAGCTGCTCAGCGCGCCGTCGCAATCGCCGGGTGTCATCTACGATCTGAGCTTCATCATGATCGGCAGGCCGAGCGGATGGCGCATGTCGATCGAATACAATGCCGACCTGTTTGAAAAGAGCACGATCGAATCTCTTCTGCGGCTTTGGCAGGAGGCCTATGAAGCGGCGCTGGAACGGCCCTCGGCGCCCCTTTCCTCACTGGTCATCCCTCCGAGGGAGATCAAGGCGCTGCGAGTGGAGACGGGGCCGGCAACGGCGATCGAACTGATGCTTGCGGCCCATCCATCCGTCGGTTCGGCCGTGGTGCTGGTCGAAGGCGATGGCAAGCGCGTGCATGCTTTCGTCACGCCGGCGCCGACGATCACCGAACCGCTCGATCGCCTGCCTGATGGCCTGATGGAGTATCTGAGCCGGCAGCTTTCGCAATCCGCGATGCCGGGTGGTGTCAGCGTGCTTCTCAATTTTCCGCGCGATGCCAGCGGCACCATCGATCGAACCGCGTTGCGGATACCGGCGCCGCCGACCATCCTCGCCAAGGCTGTGGCCGATCGCGTTGAGCCAACAGATGTCTCGGCACCAGTACCGGCGGCGCGAACCGACCAGACCAAGGCTCTTGCTGCGATATGGGCAGAGGTGCTCGGCGTTCCGACGGTCGCGCCCGGCGACAACTTCTTCGCGCTCGGCGGTCACTCGCTGCTGGCTTTGCGCATGCTCTCCGGCGCCAGATCGAAGCTTGGGGCAAAGGCCGACCTGGAGCTGCTCTTCAAGCAGCCGACATTCGGGGGCTTTTCCACTGCGCTGTTTGGCGAAGCGCAGCCGACCGGTACCGATCTGGAACCCGCAAGCGCCAATCCCTGGAGCGTGGGGGCCTGCGGGCGCACCGATGCGCCCTATACGCTCTACACGCTCAATCATCCGTTCCTCTACTACCGGCTTGCGACCGATCTTGGCGATACCGTCTCGGTCTATAACGCCAACATGTTCCATGCGGACCTCACCGGCGATCTCGCCTCCATGTCGCTTGAAGAGATCGCCGGGCATGCCGTCGACAGTATGGGCGCAGATATTCTGAAAGGCCCGGTCGGCGTGATGGGGCTCTGCGTCAATGGCGTGCTGGCGGTCGAAATTGCCCGCCAGCTGCGCGAGCGCGGCGCCGATCTTCGCTTCACGGCCGTCATCGATGCCTGGGCACCGGGCTATGTCAAGTCGCAGCCCCGGCTTCGGCGCCTTCGCTGGAACAGCGAGCGCCGGGTGAAGCGCGTCGGCTACTTCACGCGCAAGCTCTTTTCCGGC
Organism: Ensifer sp. Root31; assembly: GCF_001424825.1. Lineage (NCBI taxonomy): Bacteria > Pseudomonadati > Pseudomonadota > Alphaproteobacteria > Hyphomicrobiales > Rhizobiaceae > Ensifer > Ensifer sp. Root31. The sequence continues at coordinate 43,255 of NZ_LMCO01000015.1, forward strand.
CGCATCAGCTTCGTCGACTATCTCAGGGAGTTCAACTTCACGCTTGCCCTGCTCAAACATCTGGGCCTGCGGGCGGGGACCTATTCCCAGGAAGAAGCAGTCAATGCCGACGTTACCGACCTGCTGGTCAATGCGGCCCGTCGCTATCGTCCGCCACCGACGAATGAAAAGTCGGTGCTTTTGTTCCGCAGTGAAGCCACCCATCGCCGTGCGCGCAAGCTGCTCTTCGGCTGGGGTGGTGCAATCACCCCGGACAGCGAGGTTTTCGACCTCGAGGGTTGGCACGAGGATAGCCTCAACAGCAACAGCATTCAGGCCCTGGCGACCATCGTCATCAACAGGTTCCGCTCCGACGAGCGCTGAACACGACGTGCGAAGGCAACATCCATGCGTGTCACAAGCCTACCATTGCGCATCGCCGTCCTGGTCGAACAGAACGAGCACTTCGAGAATTGGCAACTGATGGTCTTCGATCGGATCGTGGCCGATCCGCGATACGCGCTGACCGCCTTGCTCGTTCATCCGGCACCCTATGGGGTCGGCAGGAGCTCCATCTTCTTCAAGCTCGCCCATCGGCTCGAGCAGGCGGCGTTCGGCCGCCAGGCGGTATATAACCCCTGCAACTTCGATGCGCGCAAGCAGCGTATCGTGCCTTTGGCATCGGCGCAGCCTGGGGCCGTCCAGGCGCAGGTGGCAGAGCTCGGTCTCGATCTGGTGGTCCGCATGACGCCGAACGGTCTGCCCGACGACGCCGTGCGCGAGCTGCCCTATGGCGAATGGGCGCTCTCCTTTTCCGACCAGAAGTCGGGAGCGGGCGAATGGTTCAGCTATCTCGAAGTGGCCAGCGGTGCGCCGGCCGTGGACCTTTCGCTCTACGTTCGGCTCGGGGCTTCAGCCTCGTCCGTTGCCATCGCCTTGTCCTCCTTCAACATCAAGTTCAGCGCGGTCAGGAACATCAACTTCGTCAAGGAGCGCGCCGCCACCCTGCTGCTGCGCGAACTCTCGCGACTGGCCGATACCGGGGAGCTTATCACCACGCCTCTGCCGGCGCGCCGGCAAGCCGCGCCGCCGTCGATTGACGAGTTGGGCCGGTATCTCGGCATCCTCAGCGGCCAGCTCGTCGCGCGCGCGAAGAAGGCTTTGCAGCACAAGGCCGGCACGGGGTCGGCCGTCTGGACGCTCTTTACCGGCAGCGGCCGCATCGACGATTTCGAGCCCGGCGTTTCCGTCGAAATCCCGCCGACGTCAACGGACATCAAGGCGGATCCGTTTCTGCTTCAGCATGAAGGCGAGTGCTACCTGTTCTACGAGGCCTATGCCGATGGCGACCGCAAGGCGCATATCGCAGTCGGCCGCTTTGACGGCGATCGACTTGAGCCGGTGGGTGTCGCGCTGAACTGCGACTACCACCTGTCCTACCCGTTCGTCTTCCGCGACGGCGACGACATCTTCATGATGCCCGAGACGCATCAGTCCAGGCGCATCGAGATTTGGCGCTGCGTCGAGTTTCCGCTGAAGTGGGAGCTGCATGCGACCGCGCTCAATGGCATGTCTGCCGCAGACAGCGTGCTGACGCGCCATGACGGGCGGTGGTGGCTGTTTACGAACCTCTCCGAGTTTCACGCCTATGAGGATCACTGCAGCGAGCTTCATATCTTTGAAGTCGATGGGCCGGGGCTTGCGCGCATCACGCCGCACAAACGCAATCCGGTGGTGCTCGGCAGCACGTTTGCCCGCAATGCCGGCCGGATCTTTGCGCGCGAGGGCCGTGTCTTCCGCCCATCGCAGCACAATGCGCACGGCATCTACGGCTACGGGCTGAATATCATGGAAATCGAGCAATTGGACCTGGAGAACTACCGGGAGCGGTGCATCAGAACGATCAAGCCCGATTTCAAACCGGGATTGCTCGGCTGCCACCATTTTGACGCTGCCGGGGATCGGTATGTGCTGGATGCGCGACTGACGCTTTGAGCGCCAGGACATCGTGATCGCTATAGCGAAGATGGACGGCATTGCCGAGGGTGAGCGCTGCCAGGGTGCCAGCGAAACCAGGCGGGCTCGCGAGGTCGAAGAGGCTCCAGTTCAGCGGCGCATCTCTGTCACCATCAAGGGATTCGAGCCTTGGACGGGAGGCTGCGTCGACGGTGACGTCGAATGAGTCCAGCGGCAGCGATAGCCCGGCGCCATGAGCCTTCACGAAAGCCTCCTTGCGCGTCCAGCAGCGATAGAACGCGTTAAGATAGTCGTCGCCGGCAAAGGCCGCGAGAGCCGCGCACTCGCGCTTCGAAAAGAAATGTCCGGCAATATCCTCTTTCAGCGGCTTGATTGCTTCGACGTCGATGCCAACGGGGTAATGGTCGGAGACCGCCAGCATCGCCACATCGGCGCTGTGGCTGAGATTGAAATGCAGCAACTCCGATGCGCCGGCGATGCGCGGCTTGCCGAAGACGTTGTAGGTCAGCCCGATGCGGTGCGGCGGCAGGTGGAGGTAGTGGCCGAGCACGAGGCGCAAGCCGGCACGGCCGGCTATGAAGTGTTGGCGATGTTCCGGATAGACGAAACGGGAGGCTCGCGCCTTCTCCTCACCGCTCAGCATTGGGAACAAGCGGTCAATTTCACACGGGGCCGGATCAAGGCTCCAGCGCCAGATGTCGATGAAGTTGGGACCGATCCGATCCAAGCTAGGTCGCATAGACGAGGCTCCCCTTCGAAGCGGGTCGCTGGCGCACCATGCGTCGGGCGAAATAGGTCATGAGCGGCAAGGGATAGTTCTCGCCGAGCCCGATACGGCAGGTCCTCTTCAGGATATCGAGCGACCGCGGGCACATATCCGGCGAGTACTCGATCTTGCGGGACGCCCAGGCATAGGGGTTCATCTTCGGATTTGCCGTGCGTTGGTCCAGCACCGGCAACCAGTTGCTGTAGACGTGCCGGCTGGAATCGTAGGGCCGATACACGCCGCGCTTGTTTTCGGCAGCAAAGGCCCGCGCCTCCTCGGCGGTATCGAAGATCACGTGCAGGCCGGCAGCATGGTCCCGGTCGTTGTGCGGGCCGATGCGCATCGCATTGCTGGCCGACAGGATCTCGGCAATCGCATCGTAGCGGCGGCGCATGCGGCGGATCATCGGATCCAGCTTCTTCAACTGGACGTTCAGCATGGCACCCTGGATCTGGCTGGCCTTGAGATTGATGCCGAGCATGGGCGGCTCGTTGGCATTGTCGAGGTGGCCGCGAAACAGCGCGCCGATATCGTGATACATGCGCGCCCTGGCGAAGAGCCGGTCGTCGTCGGTGACGACGGCCCCGCCTTCGCCGATGTTCATGTTCTTGAACTGGTTGAAGCTGAAGGCCCCGGCATCACCGATCGTGCCCACCCGCACACCCTTGTAGGTCAGCCCGACCGCCTGGCAGGCATCCTCGATGACAACGAGCCCGTGCTGGCGGGCAATCTGCATGATGCTGTCCATGTCGCACACCATGTTGGCCATGTGCACGGGGACGATGGCGCGCGTGTGGGGCGTGATCTTTCGCAGGATATCTGCCGGGTCCATTGTCAATGTCTCGTCGATCTCGACGATAATGGGGACGGCGCCGACGGCCAGTGCGGCGCCGGCCGTGGCAATCCAGGTATAGGCGGGCACCAGCACCTCGTCGCCCGGGCCGATGCCGGCAGCAGCCAGAGCGGCGATCAACGCGCCCGTGCCGCTGCTGACGGTCAGCACATGGCCTGTGCCGAACTTGGCCGAGAAATCCGCCTCGAAGCGCGTGAGCGGCCCGTTGCCGTCGCCGCCGAAGCGGGCAAGCTCCCCTGACGCAAAGACCGGAGCGAGAGCCAGCCATTCCCTGATACCCACACGCGCCATACCGCACCCTCCGATCCTCGCCGGCTCCGTGTGCGCCGACCATCGGCGTCCAGGGATGAAGACAAATCGCCTGCGGGGTACCGGCCCCAATGATCAAGCCTAGTCGTGTCGCGATATCGTTTCAAAATGGACTTCCGGCCAGAGCCTGAGCAAAGTGTGCAGGCTCCAACTAGCCGAAATCAGTAGTTACCCTACTCCCCTATGCATATTGGGAGATTTCGGCGCGATAGCGCTGGTGCTACGACCTGTATGTAGCACGTGGGAGTTCTTTTCATGCCGATCCGCGATCTCCGATCAGCGCCCTCAGGCACCGAGTTTCGTCCGGATGTGGCAATCATCGGCGGTGGTCCCGTCGGGCTGACGATCGCCCGGGAATTCGCCAACAGCCGCTGCCGGGTACTGATCATCGAAAGCGGTGGCGCCGACTTCGAGGCCGCCCAGCAGACGTTGAATGCCGTCGTCAATGTCGGCGAACCCGTCGTCCGAGACGGCGTCGAAAGTCCCGGCCGCGGCTATAACGGCAGCCTCGAATGGCTGAATGACATCCCCCCTTTCGAGCTGCGCAACCGGGTGCTCGGCGGCAGCACGCATACCTGGATCGGCAAATGCGCGAGCTTCGACGAAATCGACCTGGAGCGCCGGCCCTGGCTGCCGGTCTCCGGTTGGCCGATGACGCGCGAAAGCCTGGCGCCGGGGCTTGATCGCGCGGCGCGCCTGCTCAATCTCGGACCCAATCTCTATGACGAGAGGCTCTTTGGCCGGCTGCACTCGCCGCCGGACGAACTCGGTTTCGACCGCGATCTCCTTCGCCCGTTCTTCTGGCAGTTCAGCCATGAGCGTGATCGGCACGGCGAGCCCATGCGATTTGCCAATGTGGCTGCCGAGCTGGTGGCGGCGAACATCGAGATCCTGACGCATGCCACGGTCACGGCGATCCATCTTGACGAGAGTGGCCGTCGCGTCGCATCGCTCGATCTGCGGAGCCTTGACGGAGCTTCCGCAAGTGTACGGCCCGAGACCGTCGTTCTGTGTGCCGGCGGCATCGAGAACGCCCGCCTGCTTTTGGCTTCGACATCGGTGATGTCGAGCGGTGTCGGCAATGGCAGAGGTGTCGTCGGGCGCTACCTCGCCGACCACCCCCGCTCGACGCTTCTGCAGTTCGAACGGCGGGATATCAACGCCGTGGCCCGGCACTTCAATTTCTACGGCCTGTCCGATAAGGGGGCGACCCGGTTCTATCTCCACGGTCTGCGCCTCAGTCCCGCTGTGCAGAGACGCGAAGAGCTCGTCAACTGTGCGGCCTATCCCGTGCAGATTCATTCGGCTCGTGATCCCTGGGCGGCGCTGAAGCGACTGATGCGGGGCGACCGCACGCGACTTGCGAGTGATCTTGCTGTTGTCGCGCGGTCGCCTGCCTTCCTGGCAGCAGGTACCTTCCGCCGGAAGGTGCAGAAGCGGGGAATGATGCACCGGTCCGACGCGCTGCGCTTCGATGTCATGGTCGAGCAGAAACTCGACGCGGAGAGCCGCGTCACCCTGTCTGATCAACGGGACGAGTTCGGCGTGCCGGTACCGCGCGTCGACTGGAAAATCGGCCCAACAGAGGTTGAGAGCGTCAAGCGGCTCGCGCGGTCACTGGCCTCCGAATTCGTGCGCAATGGCCTTCCACAGCCGCGTCTGGTCGACTGGATAGCCGAGGACGACGATGGGAAGGCGGCGTTCACCGACATGGCGCATCCGTCCTGCACGACGCGCATGGGGAGCGATCCGACCACCAGTGTCGTCGATGCGAATTCCATGGTGCATGGAGTGGACGGGCTCTTTGTCGCCGGCAGCTCGATCTTTCCGACGCCCGGCCACGCCAATCCGACCTTGATGACGCTTGGCCTGGCGATGCGTCTTGCCGATCATCTGAAGATGCGGCTGGAAAGACGCCCGGCAGCGACGGTGACGTCTCGTGCGGTTGCGGAGGAAACGGTCGCCGTACCGGGAATTTGATGCCTATCCCTTCGCCTACAGGCCCTTGGTCGTCATTGCAGGCGGAAATAGAAACCGGCGCTTTCGCTCGGCCCCAGCTCGGGATGTGTTTCGATCACATGTGAGAGCGACGGGATGGACCAGCGGTCGACGAGGCGGTAGCCGAGTCTCTCGATGTCGCTGCGGAACACCTCTTCGTTCCGCATCTGGTAAGGCACGATGGCCGTGCCGATGCGCTCCAGCGTTACAACGGCGCCGCCTTTTCTCAGGGCCACCTTGTTGAGCAGGAGGTGGCGGGGCAGGGCGGGCATCCGCCCTAGCAGATCAGACAACTGGATATCGAGATATTGCAGCAGGCCTGAGCCGAGGAACAACGGCACAGGGCCGGCATCGACGATGCGATCGACGAAATGCAGATTGTCGAGCTCGTCCTGTTCGGCCCTGCGTCGGCCGACCTGCACGATTGCCGGCAGGTCGTAGACCACCCATCGGAAGGATCTGTCGAGCGAGAGAAGGTCGCGGAACGCCCGGTATTTGGTGCCCATGTGGCCGCCGGCATCGACGAGACCATCGATCTCGTCCATGACCTGCCGCATCCAGAAAAGCACCGGATAGTCCCAGGGGGCGACCTTGCACATCTTCTCGAAGGCGACCTGGGCGATCTCCTCATGATCATAGCCGGCAAGCCCGTTGGAGCGGGCGGCGGCGATGGCGTCTTCAAACGACGCGTAGGCGCCGGTGAAACGCTGCGGAAAAGGCGAGAGATATCGCAGGCGTCCACCGGCCACCTTCAGCGGTGTCAGGGAGCGATTGAGGCTACGCATCGCGCTGCGCAGAAGCGGGTAAGCTGTGTTCCTGATATCGCTGGTCAGCACGATGCGTCTCCCCTGGTTGTCGCGCCTGCGTCGTTCCGTCGGTTTCTCATCCGTGGCGGCCGAAGGCGAAGATCGGCCGCAGGGCGTCGCTCCATCGCTGCAGCACGGCGAGTGCTGCGACATAGATCGCCGCGCCGGCAACCACCTGCAGCGCGATCGTCGACATCTGCTTCAGCGACGACGCTTCGGCTATCCGGCCGAACAGAAAGACGGCGGCCGCCATGGCGCAGACGGCGATCGCCACCAGGCCGCAGTCGCGAAGGACGCGGTTCCAGGCAAGTTCGCCCTCGCGTGATTGAAGCCGCATGGATATGTTGAACGAGAACACCGCGGCAACGCATTGTCCCAGCGCCGTCGCAACCGCGCCGAACGGGGTTAGGAGAATGATCAAGCCGACGGAGATCGCCCCATTCAACATGACGGCCCTCGGCATCCGATGAATTTTGCCGCTCAGTGAAAGCAGCGGTTCGGTCACATAGCCGGGGATCAGAAGCGTCTGTTTCGCGGCGAGGATTGCGACGAGGATCGCCGCCGGCGCCCATTTCTCACCCAAGACGACGTCGATCAATTCTGCCGAGATCAGTGCGAGACCGAGATAGATCGGCGTCGAGATGGCCATCAGTACGGTCATGAAGGTGGTGGCTGTCGCCCCGATCGCGGCCCGGTCGACATTGCCCTTGTCCTTGCCCGCCACGCGGCCGAAGAGGATCCAGGCAAGCATCCGGGCGGGCTCGCCCATGAGCTCGGAGAAGGCGGCGACGATCCTTTCCGCCGCGCGGTAGTAGCCCGCTTCGGCCAGGCCGAGGAAGCTGCCCACCACCAGCGTGCCGGCGTAGGAGCGAAAGAACACCACGAGCCGGTTGGCGACGATATGGCGTGAGAATTCCAACACCTGCACGGCGTATGAGCGACGCAGGCGCAGACGCGGCAGCCATCGCACCAGGATCATCGACGCGGCCAGGATCGTCAGTTGTTGCGCCAACCGTCCGCAGATGAGCGCAACGATGTTCCACTGCAAGGAAAGCCCGCCGATCGCCACGAGTAGCCCGATGATCTCGGCAGCGATCCTGATGATGGATTGGCCGCGCAATCGACCTTGAGAGATGAGAATGCCGTCGTAAACTGTCGACAGCGATGCCGGCAGATACCAGGAGCTGAAAAGGGCGACCAGCAGTGCATTCCAGCCGTGACCCAGCATGAACATGGTTGCAGCGGTACACAGGCCCAGGATCGTGGCGATAAGCCCGGACAGCATCGACAGGGTCGCAAGCTGATCGATATCCGTCTTATCGGCGCCGCCTTTCATGATGAACTCGCCCCATCCACCCTCGGCGACGACGAGAACGAAGATGGCGAAGGAGGATGCGAACGCAAAGAAGCCGAACTCGGCCGCCGCCAGAACATGTGCCGCAACGATGAAAATCGACAGCTGGGCAGCCTGCGAGATGACTTTGGCGCAAAGGGCGGCAAAGCCGTCGCCGATCAGGTCGGGCAGGCGCAAGGCGCGCGGGGAGCCTGGCAACAGGCGTCGTAGTGGGAGGATTGCCGTCTCGATCCAGCGGGGCATCATTGCACCACGACTGGGAAGAAATGGCGCTGGCGGAAGGGTGGTAACGGGTCGGGCTCAACCGCTTGTGGCGCGCGTTGCGTATCGACTTTTGCGAAATTTCCCCGTTTTGCTGAAAATTCGCAACTCCTAAGGTATGGTGTGCGGTGTCGCTCTGATTCGGGTATAGCCCGTTTTGAACGACAGAGTGGGCGATGGCGTGAACGGTGGCGCCCGCAGTTCGCCTGAATTCCGTGGCCTATTGCGGCTAGGGAGAGAGCGGCGACGCAAGCGGGAGAGGGGAGCTCGCAGCAGATGTTGAGACGGATGTCGTTGGACAAAGAGGGCGCCATGACCAATCGGCCTGCATGGAACACGAAGCTGGCCATTCGCTGGTCCGTGGTCGTGCTGTGCCTTGTCTTTTGGGCCGCCGTGTTCTTTTTCATCTGGTGAACGCCCCTCAGGTCTCGTTTGTTGCAAAGAGGACGACACCTACCGTCTTTACGATAATCACGATGTCGAGGTAGATCGATCGGGACTGATAGTACTCGATGTCGAATTGGACCCGCTCGTCGTAGGTTGTATCCGGCCGTCTTTTCACCTGCCACATGCCGGTGATACCGGGCTTCAGTCCCGTGTAGTAATGCAGGTTCTGCCCGTATTTCTCGGTTTCCTCAGGTGAAATCGGGCGAGGGCCGACAAGGCTCATATCCCCACGCAGCACGTTATAGAACTGCGGCAGTTCGTCGAGGCAGGTCATCCGCAAGACCTTGCCGAGCCAATGGACACGCGGGTCGCCGACGAGTTTGCGCTTCTCCATCCACTCCCTGTTTCGCTCGGGGTCGGAGGCCAGCAGTTCCGCAAGCCGTTCCGCGGCATCGAGGCGCATGGATCTGAACTTGAGACATTCGAACATCTCTCCCTGCGCGCCGACACGGGCCTGCCGGAAAAGGATGGGGCGTCCGTCGACGATCATGAGCGCAATTGCAATCAGCGCCAGGGCCGGCGCAAGGAAGATCAGCGCCAGGATGGAGACGGTCACGTCGATCAGACGCTTGGATCTGCTAGCGCGCCGTGTTGCGATGGTCCCGCGCGCGGTATGCCTCTGTCGTGCAACGCCATCAGAAACGGACAGCATATCTCTCACCCCTCCAAACACCGTTCGCCCTTAACAGGCTGCCAGCGGGCGCCTTAATTTACAATCGACCCTGATGGGCAGGACCTAGTCCAATGGAGGTACACGCCGGGCAGGAATACAGAAACGTTGCGTAAACCTCCTAATCGGGAGGTGGCAGAACGGCTCGGGGCTTCGCCAAGCGGTCGCAGCCTTTGCCGCAAGAGTACTCCGCCCACTGACCGAAACCGTTTCATAAGGCATCTCCACTGCGCAAATCATCGAGCGTCACTGTCTTTGTCAGTCGATGCTGCCGGAGATCGATCGTGGTCCGGTAGGCACGATGCAGCACGCGACCGTAGAGATCGACCAATGCGTCCGCCCAGGTTTCGGGCGTATGGGCGAGCGTGGCTGCCTGCCTGAAACAGTTCTCGCTCATTTGCCGGATCAGTGCGTCGTCGGTTGCAAGGGAGCGCATCGCAGCGGCAAGATCCTCGATGTCGGCGATGCGGAATTTGACGCCGCAGCCGAGGGCTGCGATCTCGTCGGCGAGCAACGCCGCATCGGTCAGGATGACCGGTATGCCGCTGGCGATGGCTTCGAGGGCCGCCAGCCCGAACGGTTCCGGCACACGCGACGAAACGACGACAGCACGAGCGCTGCGGATGATATCGCGCATTTCGTCCCTGGTTTTCCAACCGTGAACGGTCGCCTCTGGATAGGTTTTCTCGATGAGTGCGCGACCGGCACCATCACCGATGAAATGCAGCGGCACCTTGGCAAGGCTCGCCGCCCTGGCGGCGTCCTCGAAACCCTTTTCGGGTTCGAGCCGACCGACGAATACGAAGTTGCGGTTGGTCCATGGCTGAAGCCCGGGACCGACGAAGGGAAGGACGGGATTGCGGACCGTTTCCACTTGCGTGCCGTTCATGCCGGCACGGTCGAAATAGGCTCGCATCCTCTCATGCACGACGATGATGTTTGCGGCCACTCGTTTGGTCGGGAAGAAGTGCTCGCGCAGCATATGTCGCGCCGAGCGCCAGGCCTTCTCATGCAGGCCGCGCTTGTCGCACTGCGTCGTCAGGCAGCGGCCGGACATCGGCTTCAGCTCACAGACACGATTGGTCCGGAAGTTGACGAAACCGCCATTGGGGCAGGCGAGGAAATAATCGTGAGCGTGAAGGACCACACGGTCGCGTACCGGCGCGAGCGCACGAAAGATCGCCGGCGACAGGATCTTCGACCAGCCATGAACGTGGTAGATCGTCGACGGGGTGTCGCGGCTGGCAATCAACCCGTTGAGGGCCTCGTAGACGATCGGATCGTAAAGACCGAGCCGCAGTGCATCGCTCCTTTGTCGCTCCAGCAAGGGAACTGCGTCCAGATTGATCGTATCGGCGGCCGGTCGGTCGACGGGCGCGCTGTCCCCGGCAAAGAAGGTCACCGGTATGTCGCGCCGTTGCAGCAACTCGGCCGAGAGTATGGCGAGGTTCGTGGCGCCGCCAACCCTGATGGAACGATCGTTGATGACGACGACGCGGTCGGGTGAGAGGGCCGTCATGGTCTTATTCGAGCCTTTCGACGTTTCGCGGCGCCAGCCGGCCGGTCAGCAGGTCCAGGAATGCGCGGGCATTGCCGCGCAGGCGACCTTTTCGATCGACCCAGGGCTCCGGGTTCCAGACCTTGACCAAATTCGCCACCAGATTGCGCAGGATCTGCACGCCGGCATGCCGAATGCTCATCGTGTCCTTGCGAATCAGGTAGATCGGATTGGCGATCTGCGAATAGCCGAACTTGATGCCTGGCGTGCGCGCCTTTTTGGTTCCGAGGTGAACGCCGACGAGATTGCCGGATTGCACCACGCGGCCAAGGTCGGCGGCCATCCGGCTGAAGTCGACGTCCTCAAGCCAACCGTAAAGCGGCAGGTTCTCGTCGAAGGCGAGGTCAGCTTCGCGAACAGGGCCGGTTCGAACCGCCATGTTGCAGCCATAGGCGTTGTAGATCGGCCTGAAGGCTTGCGTCGACTTTGGCAGACGTTCGTCCGCCTCGATCAACTCCAAGCCACCGTCGACCGAAATGCCCGGCCCGATGATGCCATCGGCAACCAGCGTGCCGGTGGCGACGACAATGTCGTCGTTCTCGGAAAACAGGCGCTCGACTTCCTCGACGTAGGATGGCGCCATCAGGAAATCGTCGTCCAGAAAGAGGATAACATCCGACTTGGCGGCGGCGAGGATGCGATTTCGCTGTCGACAGCTGCCGCGCTCGGAGATGATGACGATGACGCGGACCGCAAGCCCTTCGGTGCAGCAAGGGTCCATATCCTCGGGCGAGGTGAGGCAAACGTAAATCTCGTCCGGTTGGCGGGTCTGCCGGGCGATCAGGGGCAGGACGGCGGAGAGAATGTCCCTGCGCCCGCAGCTCGGTATGCCGATGGCAACCGTGACCGGACGATCTTCGGCGTAATCCTTTGTCGCCTGCATCATTTTCTGAACTTGCGCCATTGTTTTCGGTCCCAGCGGATGTTGGTACGGCGAGGGCCGTCGCTTCTGTTTGAAATGACGCCGAGCAACGCGACGCGTGATTTGCCGAATGTTGCCAAGGCCTCGCCCAACCGTTCGACGGTCATCTTGTCGGATTGTCCGAGAACCACGACGATGCCGTCGAGATAGGTACAGATCACGCGCGTATCGGCCGAATCCTCGAAGCCGGACATGTCGACGATGATCACCTTGTAGCGCTGTCTCAAAAGCTCGAGCTCGGATTTCAGCGCCGGCAGGTGGCCGTAGCGCTGATGCGCGACGGCTGCCTTGCGTGTCTGGTCGACGGTCAGAACCGGCACGCAGCGAACGGCCTTGCCGTCGAATTCCTCGACGTGCTGCGGCGCCTCCGATCTGCGCCTGGAGTATTGGCCGGCGATGCCCAGGATCCGCAGGCTCTCCATGCCGAAGCCCGCACCGTCCTCGGTGGTGACGCGGCTGAGCCGCGAGCCGACGAAATCCGCATCGACGAGCAGGACCGAGGTCCCTTCGTTCATGTAGAGCTGGGCGAGGTTGGCGGCGATCGTGGTCTTGCCCTCGCCGGGTCCGACCGAGGTCACGCCGATCACCGCCGTCGCATTGGCAGGAAAGGCGGAATCGACCGAGTTCTTGACGCCGCGCAGTGCCTCGGAGAAGCGCGAATAGGGCATGTCCAGGACCGATCTAAGCGGCAGCATGGTGGAGGCAATCGGGGGCTGATGGGGACGTGGGCTGCTTCTGAACATCGGCACGTGGCCGAGCGACGTTATCCCGAGTTCGGCGCGAAGGCGCTCGCTGGAGCTGACGCGCCGGTCGAGGCCGTCACGCAGCACCGACAGCATCAACCCGGTTGCCAATCCGAACATCAGCGAAAACGGCATGATCGTCGAAGGTTTCGGCCAGGTCTTGCCCAGCGGCGCCGTTGCCGCCGTGACGATGCGTGCCTTGCCGAGGGGGAAGGATTGCTTTTGCAAAGCGCCGATGAGCTGCTGTAGAATGCCCTCGTACATGCTGCGGTAGGTGGTCGCGCGGCTTTCCATCTCGGAGAGTTCGACGCGGGCGACGTTTTTGCCGGCACCCGCCGCGGTAAGGCTGGCAAGCTCGCTTTCCAGCAGCTTTTCCCGGGTCTTGGCGATGTCCACATTCGACTTGTAGAACTGTTCGATGCGCAGGAATTCGTTGCGAAGAGAGGCATCCAGCCGCGCAATATCTGCCTCGGCGGCGACAATAGCGGGATTTCCGCTGTCGTATCGGGTCTTGAGATTGTCGAGCTTGGCGGATGCCAGGCGCATTTCTTCGTTGAGCTTCTGGATCTGCGGGTTGTCGAGACTGTCGTTGACGGTCGCGACCAGCGTATCTTTCGACATGAGCTGTTGCAGCGTCATCAGCTTGGCCGATTCCGCTGCGGTCGCGGCGCGCGCTGCCAGCATCTGGCTGCTGAGTTCGGAAAGCTGTTGCTGATCGAGCGTCGATGCGGTGCCGACCGTTGTGATGTCGTTCTTGGCGCGAAACTCTTCCACCGTCATGGCGGCTGCGCGCGCCTGCGCACCGACTTCGATCAGGCGACTTTCCAGCCACTTGGCGCCGCTTCTCGCGGCGTCCGATCTCTCGTTCATGCCCGTGCGGATATAGGCTCCAGCAATGGCGTTGGCGGTCTTGGCCGCCTTTCGCGGGTCCGTGGAAGAGTAGCCGATCTCAAGCACGTAGGATTGGCCGACGCGCCGCACGGTTACGCGCGAGAGAAAGGCGGCCATCGTGCGCCGCATCAGATACTCGTCATCGACCTTATCATCGTCGGAATTCTTGGCCCCCGACGAGAACAGCGAGCCGATCATACCGCGGATCGAGACGCCGCCGCCGACAATTTCCGGATCAGTGGTCAAGTCGAGTTGTTCGATCACGGCGCGGGCAATCGCCTCGGATTTGACGATTTCGACTTCGCTGGCGATTTCGGCTGCTTCGATGATGATCGTTCCGGTCGAGGCATCCTGTGAGGCGATGCGACCCTGCTCGGGATCGATCACCAGGCGGACGGTCGCGGTAAAGGTCGGTGCCGTGTTGAGTATGTAGAAGGCGCCGAGCGCCAGCCCGATCACACCACAGATCCCGATGCGAATGAGGTGCCGCCGCAGGAAGTCGGAAACATCGCGGAAGGATATGCTCTCCTGCCCGGCCGAACGCTTGGCCTCGAAGTTCTCATCCAGCACGATTTTTGAGATGTCATGCACGACCATTGGTGTTCCCCATGAAAATACGCTGCGCCACAGTCGATCTGTCGTTGCTATTGGGACTGCTCGATGCCCACCGATGTCAGAAGCTTGTTATCCAGCGCTGCCGTCAGCGCCGAGCGCACGTCGAGCACGTCGCCCGGAACCAGCAATGTTGCTTCCGTAACCCTCACGGCCGGGTCGGTGCCGCCGCCGTGTGTTATCCAGTACTCCAGCGGCTCCAGGTCCATTGCCTTCCTGTCGGCGAAACGGGAAAGCGAAGCGCCGTTGATCTGCAGCAGTTGCAGCGTCGTGCTGCGCTTGAGCTTCAGATCTTCGATCGCGGCTTCCGTCGTCTGCAGGTCGCGGCCGGCTTCGGTTCGGCGTTGACCCTGCAAGGTCACGGCATCGCGTTCGGTTTCGCTGAGTTTCTGCTTGGCGCGCATGGCGGCCACCTGGAGGTCGAGCTTGTCGCTTTGCAGCTCTGCGACGATCCGCTCGAGCGACGTCTGCCGCGACTTCGTCACCGTCTGGTCGTTCACCAGCTTCGATATGCCTTTGAGCTCGTCCTGGGCGATCTCGATCTGACGCTGCTGGACGGCCGTCTTTTCATCGAGCACATCGATTTCGTTCTTGAGCAGCGTGCCGAGCTCGGCAAGGGAATCGAGCTGGCGGCGCATGGCTTCGATCCGGGCATCGAAGAGCGTGCTCTCGTCTCGTACGATCTGCTGGATGGCGGCGCCATCGGCGGCCTTGAGAGCCTGGGGAAACTCGATCTTGGCGCTGTCGGTGAACTCGGCCCTCAGCCGCGCCCGACGGGCGGCGAGTTGCATCATCTCGAGTTCCATCCGGTTCAACTCGCCGGTGTAGCGGATCTGCTCCATGTCGGAGTAGCCGCCGGCAGGGTTCGTACGGCGTTCGCGCCCGCCCGCCATGGCCACCGCCTGCATCACAGTCATGCCCGGGCGGAATTCCAGCTCGCTCGGCCGGTCGACCAGACCCGTGACATAGATCATCGGGTAGCGGACAACTTCGACGGATGTCTCCGGCGCCTTGCTAAGGCCGGTGCGCTCCTTCAGGAGGTCGGCGATCGTGGCCGCCAGTTCTGCAGGTGTCCGATCCTTGGCCTTCACTTCGCCGACCAGCGGAACCGAGATCGTGCCGGCGGGGGAAACGACGTATTCTCCGTTGAGCGCGGTCCATTCCTTGTATTCCCCGGTCGCCGCGACCCATTCGACGATCGCGACCTTGACCCTTGTCTGGGGCTGCAAACGGAACACCGGCTCGGCATGGGCCTGATGGATGGGAGCAAGAGTGCTCAGGCCGATCGTCAGGTATAGGGTCGAGACACGGCCAAGCGACGACAGGCGATGTAGAATACGGTGATCGGCATGGGGCATGGGGCCTCGCTGATGTTCCAGCGCGCCACGGTACCGGACAGCTCGGCTTGGTGTGGCGCGTCGGATTGATTGTCGGCCCAAAACGTTCGAGGTAAATTCCCTGCGGTCTAATCGCGGGTAATCCCTTTAGGGGAATATCCCTAAACCGGCGGCACCATCGGATAGGATTGCCTCGGCCTATGGCTAAGCCCGGGTCGGCCGCCACCGGCAGCTAAACCTTTCGGGTAGGACGATCGTTCCTTCGGATGCACCCCCGGACCGATCTTGGCTCTGTGCACGCGCACCTTGTGTGTCCCATGCTGCGGCAGGATCGTTTCAGAGGGGAGCACTATGCGCGTCGCAATCGTTCATTATTGGCTGGTATCGATGCGCGGCGGGGAGAAGGTGATTGAATCGCTTTGCGACCTCTATCCCGAGGCCGACATCTTCACCCTGGTTTATGATCCGGGCCGCGTGTCCGACACGATCAAGAAGCACAAGGTCACCTCGTCATTCCTACAGCGCATTCCGGGAGCGATCGGGCACTATCAGTCGCTGCTGCCACTGATGCCTTTTGCGCTCGAGAGCCTCGATCTCAGCGGCTACGACCTGATCATTTCGAGTGAGTCAGGGCCAGCGAAGGGGATCATCCCGCCGCCACATGCAGCACACATCTGCTACTGCCATTCTCCCATGCGCTATCTCTGGGATCACTACCATGCCTATCGGTCGAGCGCGGGCCTGTTGTCACGGATGATGATGCCGGTGTTGGCGCCGATGTTGCGCAGCTGGGACGTCAATACCAGCATGCGGGTGGATCGGTTTGTTGCCAATTCCCATCATGTCGCGGCACGCATCGCCAAATACTACCGACGTCCGGCCACGGTCGTCTATCCGCCTGTGAGCACAGAGGACTTCGCACCCTCGACGCAGATCGAGGATTTCTATCTTTGTGCAGGGCAGATCGTTCCCTACAAGCGAATTGACCTCGCGGTCGAGGCGTTCACGAAGATGGGCAAGAACTTGGTCGTGATCGGCGACGGCAAGGAGCAGGATATCGCCAGGCTGAAGCGCATGGCCGGTCCTACCGTCACCTTCCTCGGGCGCGCGCCCTTTGCAGTGCTGAAGGAAAAGCTCTCGCGCTGCCGCGCTCTTGTCTTTCCCGGAGAGGAAGACTTCGGCATCGTGCCTGTCGAGGCCATGGCGAGCGGCCGTCCGGTCATCGCCTTTGGCGCCGGGGGGGCGCTTGAAACCGTCGTGCCCAATCTGACGGGCATGCTTTTCGAGCAGCAGAGTGTCGACGCGCTGATCAAGGCGATCTACGCTTTCGAGGCGCGCGAAGATACCTTCCGGCCCGACGTCATCAGGACACACACTGCCCAGTTCAGCGTCAGGAAATTCAAGTCCGGCATGCAGGCGGTGATCGATGACGAGCTTCGTCAGCGCCGCGCGCTGCCGTTCGGCGACGGAAAACTGGCGATCGGCGGTTTTCAATTGCGCGATGCGGAAAGCGCGACGCCGCTGCATTGAGGGCGGGCGAGGCTGCGTATCGACCGCCAGTCGCAGCAACGACTGGCCAGCGATGTTCAAACGGGAATTGCCGGCGCGCCACCTTGGCTTGCCGTCGGCCGGAAGAGGTGGACATGCGTTTTCTTGTTCGTCGGCTGGAGGCTTTCAATCGGGATGAGCTGCCCGCTTGGCGTGGTGCTCAATCGCTGCCGAGACAGGCGCTGCTATTCGTGCCGCGCCTCCTCGAATTCCTCGTAATGTATGCCGTCGGTCTGCTTGCCCTTGCGGCAATCCTCGTTCTGATGACGGTTGGGTGGCTGGCGGGGCTCGACCGCAAGGCAAGTTGACCGATGGGCGGTTGAAGCGACGCTCCCGGTGGCGGCACCTTCTGCGGTCTGTCTCACGATGCGGCTTTTGAGCCACACTGGTCCGACGCTCTCGCCATCCTATGTCCATATTGGCGCAACTGCCCTTCGGCAGGTGTCCGCAGGCGATTGGTGTTCTCCATCAGCAACAGTCCGCCGCAAACTTGCATCCGGGTGCTCGCGCCCGGAGCGGTGCCTTCGAAATGTCCGATCGGCGTTCAACGGTGACGTCTCTGTTGCTCGATTCGTTTTCCAAAAGACCGAGTGCTGTTGATCAATAACGACCCGAAAAGGAGCGAACATATGAAAAAGAGTCTTGCGATGGCGATTGCTGCTGCAACCCTGGCGTCTGCCGGTGCGTGGGCTGTCAATGCCGCCGACCTGCCGACCTACAAGGAGACCTACCGGGAGCCGGACGCGCGCGGTGGCGTCAAGATCGGTTACCTCGACTGCAACATTGCCGGCGGTGCCGGCTATGTCCTGGGTTCGGCCAAGGAAGTCCAATGCGTCTTCCGTTCGACCGTCGGCGCGGAGGCTTCCGACCACTATGCCGGTGCGATCCGCAAGCTCGGCGTCGATGTCGGCTTCACCACCCGCAGCCGGCTGATCTGGGCGGTGTTCGCGCCGACCGCCGGCTATCACAAGGGCGCGTTGAGCGGCATCTACCAGGGTGCGACCGCCGAAGCGACGCTCGGTGCAGGCGTCGGCGCCAACATCCTCATCGGCGGTACGGCCGGTGCCATCCACCTGCAGACGGTCAGTGTGACGGGTCAACTCGGCCTCAACGTTGCCGCGACCGGCACGTCGATGACGCTCACTTCGGTGAACTGATCTGCGAGCGGCGCGCGGCTCTGCTGCGCGCCGGTGCTTCCCCATCCTTTTTCGCCGCCTCCACATCTCAGGATCGCCGCGCTGCCTCAGCCGAAGCTGGCGTCGAGCAATCGTGTCGCCGGACCACGCATCGGCGTTGTTTCCGCAAGGCTGACTGCAGCCCATCTCCTGCACTTCCGGTCGAACGGCTGGCTTCCAGCGCCGACCACATGTGGCGCACCCTGTCTTCAGCGAGATTCCAGGCTGCAAACTTTGGGCGGGTTTTTCTCTCATCCCGCCCCGAAATAGAAATGCATTTCTTATAATGCATATTGTCTATGTGTTTTATGGAGTAATGGCGACCAGTACGGACGCTATGACAATCTGGAACACTCGGCATGTCCTATCTTCTCAGTCTTCTCGACAAGAGCCCGATCGATCCGGGAACCACCGCAACTGACGCGTTGCAGGCAACCGCCAGGCTGGCGGCGAAAGCGGAAGAGTGGGGCTATCACCGCTTCTGGCTGGCCGAGCATCACAACATGACAGGGCTGGCAAGCTCGGCGCCCGAAACGCTGATTGCCTATCTCCTGGCGCGCACATCCAAGATCCGCATCGGCTCCGGCGGCGTCATGCTGCAGCATTACAGCGCCTACAAGGTCGCCGAAACGTTCAACCTCCTGGCATCACTTGCGCCCGGACGGGTTGATCTCGGTGTCGGCAAGGCGCCGGGTGGCTTTCCTCTCTCGACAAGGGCACTACAGATCGGCATCGATCCCGAGCGCAAGCCGGGTTTTGCCGAACAGCTGAGCGATCTCAACCACTATCTTGCGCCCGGAAAATCCGACGACGGAGCGTTGCTGGCAACGCCCTTGCCCGTCCATGCGCCTGAAAGGTTCCTGCTTGGGGCCAGTGTCGAGAGTGCGGAACTTGCCGCTGCAAAAGGCTGGCAACTGGTGTTTGCCGCGCATCTCAATGGTGATCCGGACAACATCGAGCGAACTGTTGCGGCTTACGAGCGCGCAACGGGCGGTGGTCGGCCGATTTTGGCCGTCGCGGCGCTGGCAGCGGAAAGCGAGGAGCGCGCCCGCGAGCGCGTCGCCGGCCTTCGTATCTTCAAGGTTTTCCTCGGCAACGGCCAAAGCGTCAATGTCGGCAGTGAGGAACAGGCGGCCGAATTCGCGCGCCAGGCGGGCGTCAGCGACTACCGGGTCGAGGAAAAGAGCCCGAGCGTGCTGCACGGAACGCCGCGGCAGGTCCGCCAGGAGCTTGATGCGCTTCACCGCCGCTACGGCGTCAAGGAATTCGTGATCGACACGCCAGCCCTTCCTGCGGCCGAACGCTTCGCATCGATCGAACTCATCGCCAGAGAGCGGCTTTCGCTCGTCGCCTGAACATCCGCACAAGGATCTCGTCCATGCCCCAGAAAAATGTCACCTTCGGTATCATGCTGCAGGGCCCCGGCGGCCACATGAATGCCTGGAAGCATCCGAGCGGTCCCGCCGACGCTAGCGTCAACTTCGGATTCTTCGTCGACACGGCGCGCAAGGCGGAAGCCGCCGGTATCGCTTTCGCCTTCGTCGCCGACGGCCTCTATATCAACGAACAGTCGATCCCGCATTTTCTCAACCGCTTCGAGCCGCTGACCATTCTGTCTGCGCTTGCCGCATCGACCTCGAAGATCGGGCTCGTCGGTACCGTTTCGACCTCCTACAGCGACCCCTTCACCATCGCCCGCCAGTTCGCTTCGCTCGACCTGATCAGCGGCGGGCGGGCCGGATGGAACGCGGTGACCTCGCCGTTGGAGGGCTCCGGCCGCAACTATGGGCGCGAGCATCCGGAACATGAGCTGCGCTACGAGATCGCCGACGAGTATCTGGATGCGACCAAGGGCCTCTGGGACTCCTGGGACGACGATGCCTTTGTCCGTGACCGTCAGGCTGGCGTCTATGTCGACAAGGCCAAGATGCGCCGTCTGAACCACAAAGGCCGTTTCTTCCGCATCGAAGGGCCGCTCAACATCAGCCGGTCGCGCCAGGGACAGCCGGTGATCTTCCAGGCAGGGGCTTCCGATTCAGGTATCCGTCTTGCCGGCAAACATGCCGATGCCGTCTTCACCAATGGCGGCCCGATCGACGATGCTCAAGCCTTCTACAAGCAGATCAAGCAGAGTGCGATTGCTCAAGGCCGAAGGGCGGCCGATATCGGCCTCTTCCCCGGCATCGCGCCGATCGTCGGCTCGACGGCCGCGGAGGCGGAGACCAAGTATCAGGCAATCCGCGCGCTGGTCACGGTCGAGGAGGCGCTGCTCTATCTCGGCCGGTTCTTCGATCACCATGATTTCAGTGCCTATCCCCTGGACGAACCGTTCCCCGACATCGGCGATATCGGCAAGAACAGCTTTCGCGCGACGACCGACCGCATCAAGAAGACGGCGCGCGAGACCGGCCAGACTCTTCGCGAGATCGCGCTTGATGTTGCGACGCCGCGGACCGCCTTCATCGGCACCGCAGACCACATCGCCGACGAGATCATCCGTTGGGTCGATGGTGAGGCGGCAGATGGCTTCATCCTCGGCTTCCCGGTCATTGCCGAAGGCCTGCAGGATTTCGCCGCCCACGTGCTGCCGATTCTTGAAGAGCGCGGCTATTTCGACCCGCATCTGAAGGGCGAGACGCTGCGTGATCATCTGGGGCTGCCCTACAGGGAGAGCCGCTATGCGGCGGCGGCGGAAGAGATCGAGCAGGGAAGGGCCGTCGGCGCTTGAGGCGTCGACGGAGCCGCCGATGAACATGATCGTCAAGGACACACAGGCGGGGGACGCGGTCGAGCGAGGCATCGGCGCCTATCTCGATGAGATCGTCGCGCTACGCCACGATCTCCACCGCCATCCGGAACTTGCGTTTCACGAACACCGCACCAGCGAAATCGTCGTCAGTCGGCTCTCTTCCTGGGGCTACGAGGTGGCAACGGGAATTGGCGGAACCGGTGTCGTCGCCACCTTGAGCCGGGGTGAAGGCCAACGCAGCATCGGCATCCGTGCCGACATGGACGCCTTGCCGATCGAGGAGGCAACGGGTCTTGCCCATGCCAGCGTCCATCGCGGCGTCATGCATGCCTGCGGGCACGATGGCCACACGGCAATCCTGCTTGCCGCCGGACGCTATCTGGCGGAAGCAGGCCGCTTCGACGGCACCGTGCGGCTGATCTTCCAGCCGGCCGAAGAGATCGGCGCCGGCGCGCGCAAGATGCTGTCCGAAGGGCTGTTCGAACGGTTTCCCGTCGACGCCGTCTTCGGCCTGCACAACTGGCCGGGCGTTCCAACAGGGCAATTCGGCTTCGTTGCCGGTGCCGCCATGGCTTCGGTCGACCAGTGCAACATCACGATCGTCGGCAAGGGTGGCCATGGGGCGGAACCGCAGCTGACCGTCGATCCGGTGCTAGCGACCGCGTCGCTGATCACCGCCCTGCAGAGCGTGGTTTCGCGCAATGTCGACCCGCAGGAGATGGCGGTGGTTACCGTCGGCTCGATCCATGGCGGTTCGGCATCCAACGTCATTCCTGAAAGCGTGGCGCTGAAGCTGACCATGCGGGCCTTCAACGAGGCGACCCGCGCACTGCTCGGCGAGCGGGTACCTGCACTGGCGTGCGCTCAGGCCGAAAGCTTCGGCGCCACCGCGGAGGTGGATTATCGCCGCGGCTTCCCGGCTCTGATCAATCACCGCGCCGAGACGGAGCTTGCCCGCAGTGTCGCACTAGAAGCCTTCGGCCCCGGCCAGATCGTGAGCAACTTCAAGCCGCGCACGGCAAGCGAAGACTTCGCCTTCATGCTGGAGGAGAAGGCCGGCAGCTATCTCTTCGTCGGCAATGGCGACAGCGCGTCGCTCCATAGCGCCAACTACGACTTCAACGACGCAATCATCGCGCCTGCCGCCCGCTATTGGGTGCGGCTGGTCGAAACCTTCCTCGCATGATGACGACAACGGGATTGGCGAAACCATGAGCGATACGTTTCTCTACACCACCCCCCTCGACCCGCGTGCCAAGCCGCTGATCGACGAACTGATCATCGAATATGACAGCCGTTACGGCAACTACTTCAGCGACGAGGGTGCTGCGGCAGAACTCAACCGCTATCCACCTGATGCCTTCGCGCCGCCGCATGGCAATTTCGTGCTGCTGATCCGCAACGGCGAGACGATCGGCGGCGGTGCGTTCAAGCACTACGACGACCGCACCGCGGAGTTCAAACGCATCTGGACGCGCTCCGACCTGCGCCGCCAGGGATTGGCGCGCAGGGTTCTGCTCGAACTCGAAGCGCAAGCAGCAAGGCAAGGCTATTCCCGCATTTATCTGACCACCGGCTTCCGGCAGCCGGAGGCAGTGGGTCTCTATCTCGTCAATGGCTACACGGCGCTGTTCGACGTCGCTGCCGATCCGGAGGTCTACAAGACGCTGCCGTTCGAGAAGGACATCACCCATCTCGTCGCGTCGCTCGCGCTTCTCGGAGAGCCGCGCCCATCGCATCCGCAGGCAGTGAGCCACCCGTAACGCCGGCGTCCAACGGGCGCCAACCATCCAGAGAGGATGCATCATGGCCATTTTGACCGATTATGCCGGCGTTGCCGGAACCGGGCGAGCAAGCGAACCCAATCCGGGCTACGCGCATTATCGCATCGTGCCGGCCCGCCATCCTGGCAGGGCGCTCGGCACCCTGTTTGCTGCGCTCGTCATAACCGGCGTGCTTTATTCGGTGCTGACCAATCCTCGCTGGGGCTGGCCGGTCTTTGCCGAATGGTTCTTTGCAGAACCGGTGCTTGCGGGCCTTGGGCGGACGCTGCTCCTGACGGCACTTGCGACCGTTTCAGGCTCGCTACTTGGAACGGCTCTGGCGCTCGCCCGGGTGTCGAAGTCGCCGCTGCTCGGTGGCCTGTCCTTCGGTTACATCTGGCTGCTGCGCTCCATTCCGCTGATCGTGCTGCTGCTCGTGCTCAACAATCTCGGCTATCTCTACGAGACGATCTCGGTTGGGATTCCTTTCACCGACACGACGCTCTTCAACTACCCGACGACCCTGCTGCTGACGCCGTTTGCAGCAGCCTTTCTCGGTCTGACGCTCAATCAGTCGGCCTTCTTTGCCGAGATCGTGCGTGGCGGCATTCTCTCCGTCGATCACGGGCAACACGAGGCCGCGGCTGCACTCGGTCTTCCCCGTCATCGCCAGGCATTCCGTATCGTGCTGCCACAGGCGATGCGCTCGATCCTGCCGACCGGCTTCAACGAGATCATCGGGCTCGCAAAGAGCACATCAATGGTCTACGTGCTGGCGCTGCCGGAGCTCTTCTACACCGTTCAGGTCATCTATCGCCGCAATCTCGAAGTCATTCCGCTCCTGATGGTGGCCACCGTCTGGTACCTGGTGATCATGACCGGGCTGTCGATCGCCCAGCACTATATCGAACGCCATTTCTCCAAGGGGGCCGTTCGCAATCCGGTGCCGCTGCCGTTCCAGGCCTTCTTCTCGCGGTTTCGGCGTCCGCTGGCCGAGGTTGCGAGCAGTGGTGCCATCGCCCGCAAGACCGGTTTTCATGACGCGACTGCATTCCGCGCCGGCGGTGCCGTCCGCATCCATGGCATCTCGAAGAGTTTCGGTCCGCTGAAAGTGCTAGATGACGTCGAGCTGAGCTTGCCTGCCGGCAGCGTCACGGCGATCCTCGGGCCATCGGGTTCGGGTAAGTCGACTTTGCTGCGCGCCATCAATCATCTGGAGCGGGTCGATGACGGCTTCATCTCGATCGACGGCGATCTCGTCGGCTACAGCCAGAAGGGCAACACGCTCTATGAACTGAAGGAGAAGGATATTTTGAAGCGCCGCGCCGACATCGGCATGGTGTTCCAGAATTTCAATCTCTTCCCGCATCTGACGGTGCTGGAAAACCTCATCGAGGCACCGTTGCAGGTGCGCGGCCTCAAGCGCGACGACGCTGTTCGGTTGGCGCAGGAACTGCTGGCGCGGGTCGGCCTCAGCGACAAGATCAACGCCTATCCCCGGCAGCTCTCGGGCGGCCAGCAGCAGCGCGTGGCGATCGCACGGGCTCTGGCCCTTAAGCCGAAGGTCCTGCTCTTCGACGAACCGACCTCGGCACTCGATCCGGAACTGGTCGGCGAAGTGCTTGATGTCATCAAGGAACTGGCCCGCACCGGCACGACGCTTGTGATCGTCACGCACGAGATCGGGTTTGCCCGCGAGGTTGCCGACACCGTCGTCTTCATCGAGGCGGGCCGCATCCTGGAGGCCGGGCCGCCGTCCCGCATCTTCACCACCGCGGAACATCCGCGCACCCGCGAATTCCTCGCCAAGGTTCTCTGAAAATTCCAGGCGTGCATGGGCACGCTGGATCGTGCCGACACAATCTGCAACCCAAAGATGAAATGGAGTTTAAGTACATGGCATTTTTCGATAGAGCAAAACTGCTTTTGGCAGGAGCGGTCGCCGCAGCGACGCTCGGTACGGCCTCGGTTCAGGCGCAGGAGAAGTTCGATCTCAGCCCGGATACGTCCAACCGCGTGCGGGCCGAGCGGAACGAAGCGGCCATCAAGGCGATCGCGCCCGACTTCAAGTTCGTAAACCCAGGAAAATTCACCGTTGCCGTCAACCCCTGGGATCCGCCGATTGCCACCTACGCATCGGACTCCAAAACGGTCGTCGGCGCCGATCCCGATCTCGCCTCGCTGGTGGCCGATTCCCTCGGCCTCGAACTGGATCTCGTCGCGGTCGCCTGGGCCGATTGGCCGCTCGGCGTCGCCTCCGGCAAATATGATGCGGTGATCAGCAACGTGACCGTGACCGAGGAGCGCAAGGAGAAATTCGACTTCTCCACCTATAGGCGCGACGTGCTCGGCTTCTTCGTCAAGTCCAACAGCCCGATCACATCGATCAAGGAACCGAAGGACGTGGCGGGCCTGAAGGTGATCACCGGGGCCGGCACCAATCAGGAAAAGATCATTCTGGAATGGGACAGGCAGAACGTCGCCGCCGGGCTGAAGCCGATCGAGGTGCAATATTATGACGACCGCGCGGCTGGTGACCTGGCGCTGCAGTCCGGCCGGGCCGACGTCGAATTCAACCCCAATGCGACGCGCGCCTATGCCGCCTCGATCCGCAACGACACCAAGGTCGTCGGCATCGCCAGCGGCGGCTGGCCGCTGACCGCCGAGATCGCGGTGACGACCCGCAAGGGTGGTGGCCTTGCCGACGCGATCACCCTTGCCATCAACGACCTGATCAAGAACGGCAAATACGGCGAGGTGCTGAAGCGCTGGAGCCTGACCGACGAGGCGGTCGACGCGTCGCAGACCAACCCACCGGGCCTGCCGAAGAGCGGCTCCTGATCATTGCCTGTTGCGGGTCGGCGCCTGCTTTTGCCGCCGGCCCGTTCGTTCAACATCCCTTCCGGAGACGACAGAAATGCTTGGTCTAGCTGCATTACGCCCCTCGTTCATCGCCGCATTTGCGACGGCACTTTTCCACCTTGCCCCGGCGCTGGCCGCCGACGGCTTCGATTTCAGCCCTGAACAACCGGGGCGCATCCGTGCCGAACGAAACGAGGCGGCGATTGCGGCGATACCGCCAAGCTTCAAATTCGTCACCCCCGGCAAATTCACCGTTGCCGTCAGCCCCGGCGGCCCGCCGCTTGCGACCTATGCGAACGATGCAAAGACCGTCATCGGCGCGGATCCGGAATATGCTTTGGCCGTCGCCGATAGTCTGGGGTTGACGCTGGAGCTCGTGCCAATCGCCTGGATCGATTGGCCGCTCGGCCTGACCTCGGCCAAATACGATGCGGTGATCTCCAATGTCGGCGTGACGGAACAGCGCAAGGAGAAGTTCGACTTTTCGAGCTACCGTCAGGGATTGCATGGCTTCTTCGTCAAGGCCGACAGCGCAGTTACATCGATCAAGGAGCCGAAGGATGCCGCCGGCCTGAGGATCATCGTTGGCGCTGGGACAAACCAGGAGCGCATTCTTCTCAAATGGAACGACGAGAATGTCGCTGCCGGGCTAAAGGCGCTCGAGCTGCAATACTATGACGACGAGGCCACGAGCCTTGTCGCATTGGCTGCAGGCCGCGCCGACGTGATCGTCCAGCCGCATGCGCAACTCGTCTTCATTGCCGCCCGCGACCGGAACATCAAACGCGTCGGCACCTTGAGCGCCGGTTGGCCGGAGCGATCCGACGTGGCGATCACCACGCGCAAGAACAGTGGCCTAGCCGACGCCCTGACCGCCGCCACCAACGGCCTCATTGACAATGGCACTTACGCCAAAATTCTCGAGCGCTGGCACCTGGCGGAAGAGGCGCTGCCGAAGTCGGAAACCAATCCACCCGGCCTGCCGAAATCCTGAGGTGAGCAACGATGACAGAGCATAAGATCTCGATCGATCATATCGGCTTTCTCACTCCCGGAAACTACGCGAGCGACGATCCCTTGGCGGGGCTGGAGCAGACTCTGCGCCTGCTCGAATATGGCGAGAGGCTCGGCTTCGCCAGCGCCTGGGTGCGGCAGCGCCACCTGGAGCCCGGCATCTCGTCGGCGGCCGCCTTTCTGGCGGCGGCGACCCAGAGAACCGATCGCATTCAGCTCGGCACGGCGGTGATCCCGATTGGCTATGAGAACCCCTACCGGTTGGCCGAGGACCTTTCGACCGTTGACGTGTTGTCGCGCGGCCGCCTGAATATCGGCCTGAGCGCGGGCCGCCCGCCACATGTGGACCTCATCGGTCCGCTCGCCTTTGACGGAGACTGGTCTGCCAGCGATTTCTCCCATCAGCGGGTTCTGCGTTTTGCAGATAATCTGCGCGGGGCATTTCTCGGCGACGAGCATACCGTCATCAAGACACCGTTCGGCCCGCAGCGCCCACGGTTGCAACCCCATGCCAAGGGGCTTGTCGACAGGCTGTGGTACGGTGGCGGCTCCTTGCGCTCCGCCCGCTGGGCCGGCGAGAACGGCTTCAATCTCCTGATCGGCAACGTCACGACAGGCGAGCAGACCAACGACTTTTTCGAGGCGCAGGCACGCCAGCTCGAAACCTATCGGCAGGCTGGCGGCGCAGAGAAACGCGTCGCGCTCGGGCGCGTCATCGTTCCGCTCGATGGCGCCAACGCCAGCACCCGGCGCCGCTATCTCGACTACGCCGCCAGCCGGCATGAGCGCACGCTGACACCACAGGGCGAGCGGCGCACGCTGTTTGCCAGCGATCTCGTCGGTACGTCCGAGCAGATCCTCGAACGGCTGTTGGCCGATCCGATCCTGCCGCATGTGCGCGAACTCAGGCTCGAACTGCCCTACGAATTCGAACACGACGAGTATCGCCAGATCCTCGATGATGTCTTTACGCGCATCGCACCGGAGCTTGGCTGGTCGCCGACGAAGGGCGAGGCCGCTCGAACGCTGTCAGCGAACCCGGCGGCGGCTTAGGCCGCTGCCTACAATCCCAGATCCAAAACCCATGAGGCAGATCTGACAGTGACAAAAAGCATCGACTACTTCTTCTCGATCGGCTCGCCCTGGTCGTTCATCGGGCTTGAAGCCTTTGCGGCTCTCGCACGCCGGCACGAAGCGGCAATCACGCCCTACATGGCCACGGTGGTCGAGGAAAACGGCGGCATCTTCTCGCGCAATCGGCCGCAGGCGCGACGAGCGTACGGCACGCGCGACCTGAAGCGCTGGAGCCGTGTGCGGGGCAGGGAACTTCTGCTCGACGGCCGTCCGCCGCTCGCCGATCCCACGCCTGCGTCACGGATGGTGATTGCCACCTATCTCGACGGCAAGGACTGGTTCGCCTTGACGGAGATTTTGCAGGAAGCCTTCTGGGTCCGAGCCGAGGACATCGGCCGGTCAGAGGTGCGCGAGGCAGTAGCAACGCGCGCAGGCTTCGATGGCAGTGCCTTGCTTGCGCGGGAAAGTGCCGCAGACGTTGTCGAGAAATGGGCGTCCGATCGGGAGCATACTCTCAAGAGCGGCGTCTTCGGGTTCCCGACGTTCGGCTATGACGGCGAGATTTATTGGGGCCAGGACAATCTGCCGTTTCTGGAGCAACACCTGCAAGGCGAGCGGCCTTAGGCATCGGCGGGCGCGGAGATCGAGCGCTCGCGGCACGCCGTCGGATCACTTTTCCAAGCCTGGTACGATCTTTGGGTCGAGGTTCCTTTAATCCACTGTTTAACTCGATAATTTTCAGGATGCTTGAAGCCGAGCAGTCGAATGAAACCTTTTCCGTTGTTTGCGCATTTCCTAGACAACGATGGCTTTTGATGAGGTGTGCCATGAGTGTCCTGCGGCAATATGAACGCCTGAGCGCGATCCGAGATGTCCTGCAAGGCAAGCTTGAGCTTTACGAAGCGCGGGATTGTTTCGGGATCGATGATTTCGAAGACGGAACAACGAACGAACTTCGAGACCGCATCGCAGAGCTTTCGGACGAGATTTCCAATCTCAACCGTCGGCGCGAACGGTACGAAACCTGGTGATTTCGATTGCGGCTGAAGGCTGAAACCAACGCCACGACACAGGAAAGCCATGACCATCGAAATCAATTCGCGTATCGCCGGCCACCCGATCAACCCGCTCTTTCTCGAGCGTTGGTCGCCGCGCGCCTATGCCGGAGCGGAGATCTCCGAAGCCGAGCTGTTCGGCATCCTGGAGGCGGCGCGCTGGGCGCCGTCGGCCTATAACGCCCAGCCCTGGCATTTCATCTATGCCCGCAGAGGCACCGAGCATTGGGACAAACTGTTCGGCATTCTCAACGCATTCAATCAAAGCTGGGCCAAGGAGGCTTCCGCACTGATCTTCGTGCTGTCGAAAACGTCGCTGCTGCCTCCTGGCGCCAGCGAGGAAGTGCCTTCCTATACGCACTCGTTTGACACAGGGGCCGCATGGGGTGCGCTCGCGCTGCAGGCCGCCTATTCCGGTTGGCAGGCGCACGGTATGGCCGGCCTCGACTACGACAGGGCGCGGACCGAGCTTGGCGTGCCGTCCGATTACCGCGTTGAAGCCGCCGTGGCGATCGGCAGGATCGGCGACAAGGCGCAATTGCCCGAGGGGTTGCGGGAGCGCGAAGTGCCGAGCCCGCGGAAACCCCTGACGGAGATCGTGTCCGAGGGTCGTTTCGAGCGGTCTTGAACGCATTGCTCCGATGACTTTGCCGAGGGCGGGTCTCGCCCTCGGCCGCAATTCGGCTGACAGGTCACAATTGCCGTCTTACCTCAAAGTGGCTCTTCAATGGGTGTGTCATGGCCGGACGCGCCGTGCAGGGTCGCACCTGAAAACAGCTCGGAACCATAGGCCTGCTGCGCAACGATCGACGGAAAGCTCACGTCCCGGACGTCGAAGGACGGCATCAGGCTCATCATCGGAAGGATGCGCTCGAACACAGCACCGCCGAGCGGGGCGGCATTCCAGCCGGAGGTGCGGAAGCCATAGGTTTCCGGCAACCCTTTGGGCTCGTCCAGAATGGTCAGGAGCAGATAGCGCGGATCGTCGGCCGGAACGACACCCATGAAGGACGTGAGATTGAGATCCTTGGCATAGCGTCCAGCGACGACCTTTTCGGCCGTGCCGGTCTTGCCGCCGATGAAATAACCTTTGACTTCGGCCTTTCGCGCCGATCCGGTTCTGGCATTGAGGCGGAGCAGAAAACGCATGGCCTCGCCGGTTTCCGGCTTGATGAGGTCGGCGGCCAGCACCCGCTCTTCGACATCAGAGCCTTTGATCAATGTCGGCCTGATCAGGCGCCCGCCGTTGACGAGGGCCGCAACCGCAATGCTCGCCTGCAGCGGCGTCACGGCAATGCCGTGGCCGTAGGATGCGGTTGCCGTATCGATCTCGCGCCAGGAGCGCGGCAGTTGCGGATGCGCGCTCTCCGGCAACTCGGTCGTCAGTCGCGACATCTGTCCGAAACGAGAGAGAAAGGCGCGGAAGTTCTCAGGGCCGAGCGCGATCGCCATCTTGGCCATCGCGATGTTGGAGGAATAGATGAAGGCTTCCGGCAGGCTGAGCGGCCGGTATTTCCCGCGATAATCGCGGATGCGGAACCGGCCGAAGGCCAGCGGCCTGCTGGCATCGATGACGGAGCGGATGTTGAACTGCCCTGAATCGAGCGCCATGGCCGTCGTCAGGGCCTTGAAGGTGGAGCCCATCTCGAAGGTGGCGGCGGCAATGCGGTTGATACGATCAGGCTTCAGCGCATCGGCGGGGGTGTTGGGGTCGAAATCCGGCGCGGAGGCAAGCGCCAGCACTTCACCATTGGTGATATCGAGCACCAATCCGGCACCGGCCTTTGCCCCGAATTTCTCGATCGCCTTGGCAAGCTCGATCTGCAGCGCGTGCTGGATTCGGATGTCGAGCGTCAGCGTGACGGGCTGCAGGTTCTGATGGGAGAGGTCCATGCCGGTCTGGCGCAACACGTCCAGGCCCTGGCTCTCGATCCATTTTTCGATGCCGGCAATGCCGATATTGTCGATATCGACAGTGCCGAGCACGTGGGCGGCAAGCGAACCATTGGGGTAGACACGCCGCTTTTCCCGCTGGAAGCCGACGGCCGGAATGCCCGCGTCCCAGAGCGCCTGCTCCTCAGCCGGTGTCACCTGACGCTTGATCCACGCGAAGGGCGCCTTGCTTTTCAGCCGCTGGTGCAGTTCGCGAGCATCGAGATCGGGGAAGATGGCCGTCAGCTTTTCCACCGCCTCGTCGACGTCGACGATGAAGCGGGGCTCGGCATAGACACCGGAGCTTGGCACATCGATCGCCAGCAGATTGCCGTTGCGATCCAGGATCGAAGGGCGACCGACCGAGGGGCGCTTCGGCACATAGCCGGTGGTCTCGATTTCGGCCGTGCCGAGCTGGATCAGTCGCCCGAACATCGTTAGGAACACGACGATAAACACGGCTATCAGAAAGAGGATGCGCTTGCGGCGATCCGCGCGCGATTGAAGCCGTTGCACCATATCAGTAGAGCCCGCCGGTATTGCTGAGCAGCTTCTGCCGCAATTCAGGTGTTAGGCCCTGGTCGGCGCCGTTGGCCGGCAACTCGGCCATCTCCTTGTCGTCCATGACGGCGCAACCGCCGTCGCAGGGGCCGGTTCCCGGCTTGAAGGCTTCGAGGATGGCGCCTTGCGCGCCGTCCTGCGCGGGCCGCCCCGTCTTTCTGTCGACTGTCTGGAAGGACATGCCGGGCGGCGGATGAAAATCGGCCGCCGGTTTTCCCTGAAGTGCCACCTTCATGAAGTCGATGAAGATCGGTGCGGCGAGACCGCCACCGGTTTCGCCGTAACCCATCGGCTTCGGCGTGTCGTAGCCGAGGAAGACGCCGGTGACGATATTGGGGGTGAAACCCACGAACCAGACGTCCTTCTCGTCGTTGGTCGTTCCGGTCTTGCCGGCGATCGGGACACCCAGCGTGGCGACATTTCTGGCGGTGCCTCTTTCCACCACGCCACGCATCATCGAAGTGATCTGATAGGCCGTCATCGGGTCGAGCACATAGTCCCTGATGTCGACGAGATCAGGCTCTTCCTGGTTTTCCCAGGCAAGCGCATTGCAGTCCGCGCACTGGCGGCTGTCTTGCCGGTAGATCGTCCGGCCATATCGATCCTGAATACGGTCGATCATCGACGGGGTTATGGCCTTGCCGCCATTGGCGATGACGGCATAGGCGGAAACGAGCCGCAGCAACGTCGTTTCGCCGGCGCCCAGCGCCATCGGAAGGTAGGTGCGAAGCTCGTCGTAAATGCCGAAGCGCTTGCCGTAGTCGGCGACAAGGTCCATGCCAAGATGGCGAGCAAGGCGCACGGTCATCAGGTTGCGGCTGTTTTCCAGCCCCGTTCGCAGGGTCGAAGGACCGCTGAAGCGCCCATCATAGTTTTTCGGCCGCCATGTCTTGCCGGTGCCATCAGGGATGGCGATCGGCGCGTCCATGACGAGCGTGGTCGGCGCATAGCCGGTATCGAGTGCCGCGGCGTAGACGAACGGCTTGAACGACGAGCCGGGCTGGCGGTAAGCCTGGGTCGCGCGATTGAATTCGGATTGCGCGTAGGAAAAGCCGCCGGCGACCGCGAGCACCCGACCAGTGTTCTGGTCCATCGAGACCAGCGCTCCCTGCACCTGCGGCGGCTGGCGCAGGACATAGCCAGTCTCCTGCTTTTCGACATAGACGACGTCGCCCGGCTGCAACACGCCGTTGAGGGATGAGGCACAACGACGCTTGCCTTCGGCGAGCCGGCACAGAGCCCAGGCTGTGTCATCGCGGTCGATCATGGCCGTGTCTGCGGCCCCCGTCGCCGTTTCTGGTCCTGACGGTCTGAGGCCGAGTTCGGCCTTGTCGTTGCTTGCGGAGAGGACGACTGCGAGCTGCCATTCCGGAACGTCCGAGAGCGGCTGACGTTTGGCGAGCGCCTGCTGCCACCCTTCAAGCGAAGGCAGGCGGGTGATCGGCCCCCGGTACCCCTTTGCCTGGTCGTAGCCAACCAGTCCCTTTCGCAACGCCCGCATGGCCGCTTGCTGCAGCCGCGGATCGAGTGTCGTGCGAACCGAGAGCCCGGCAGTGTAAAGCGCTGCCTCGCCATAGCGGGTGCCTAACTGGCGGCGCACCTCCTCGGTGAAGTAGTCCGCCTTGTCGGCGGATGTCTCCTGTCGTTTCGGCCTGATGCTGAGGGGCGAGGCGGTGGCTGCGGCTGCAACCTCTCTGTCGATGACGCCGTTGCGGCGCATCTGCTCGATGACCCAGTCGCGCCGGGTGACGGCTCGGTCCGGATGGCGATACGGGTCATAATTGTTCGGCGCTTTTGGTAGGGCGGCGAGATAGGCCGCTTCGGCCACCGTCAGTTGATCGACCGGCTTGTCGAAATAGGTAAGCGCTGCCTGCGCGATGCCATAGGCGCCGAGACCGAGATAGATGTCGTTGAGATAAAGTTCCAGGATCCGGTCCTTGGAATAGGTCTGGTCGATGCGGATCGAAAGGATCGCTTCGCGCAGCTTGCGCTCGACCGTTCGATCGGAGGACAGGAGAAAATTCTTGGCGATCTGCTGCGTGATCGTCGATCCGCC
Organism: Ensifer sp. Root31; assembly: GCF_001424825.1. Lineage (NCBI taxonomy): Bacteria > Pseudomonadati > Pseudomonadota > Alphaproteobacteria > Hyphomicrobiales > Rhizobiaceae > Ensifer > Ensifer sp. Root31. Next base: position 76,527 of record NZ_LMCO01000015.1, read on the forward strand.
AATCATGCGCCGGCCCGAGCCGTAGTTGGCGACATTCGACCAGAGCGCGGTGGCAAGACTCGTCAGGTCAATGCCCAGATGAAGGTAGAAGTTCTTGTCTTCGGCCGAAAGGAAAGCCTGCTTGACCCGGGCGGGAATGGCGCCGATCGGCAGGAACAGACGGCGTTCCCGGGCATATTGCGCAATCATGGCGCCGTCGCCGGCGTAAAGCCGGGTCGTGACCGCCGGCTCCCAGTTCGCCAGCGCCCGATGATCCGGCAGGTCTCGCGTCAGGGCCGCGGCGCAAAATGCCAGCCCGACGCCGAGAAGCGTTGCCAGATTGATCAGGGTTGCGAGCAGGTTTGCAATGAACTTCATGGCGGATGTCGGGGCTTTCGAATTTCGAAGGACATGGCTTCGCCATCCGATCCAAGGGAGCGGCTGACGCGCATCAGTTTGTGGCGTGAAGGCGGTGCGGGGCGGCGGATCGGGCCTAGAAGCCCGATGTTTCGCCTATCCCGTCGCGGCCGGTTCGTCGCCTCAGTCTCACCACTAAGGGCTGTGACATGCCGCCTTGGTCCGCTGCTGCGGCCGGAGCGGATGTGACGGTGCGAAACGTGTTGGGCGCGTGCCTATGGGGCGTTCAGTTGAGACGACACATGGTTGGGTCCTCCACGGGGAAGTATGTCTGAGGGGCCGGATCCTCGATATGTTGGCAGTCTCGTCCTGGCGAAACAGGGTGCCGACGTGAGTTCACCGTAAAGAGGTTGCACCGCAGCGGCAAACCACGTTTATTTGCAGGACCCATTAGCTGAATTAGGGCATCCATGGTCAGGCCATATCTCCCCCTCAATGCGCTGCGGGCCTTTGAGGCGTCCGCGCGACATCTGAGTTTTACCCGCGCGGCGATCGAACTGTGCGTGACGCAGGCGGCGGTCAGCCACCAGGTGAAGCTGCTGGAAAGCCGTCTCAACGTGACGCTGTTCAAGCGGCTGCCGCGCGGTCTGATGATCACCGCCGAGGGCGAGGCGTTGCTGCCGGTACTCCAGGATTCCTTCGATCGCATGGCCGATATGCTCGAACGGTTCGAGGGCGGCCATCTGCGGGAGGTGCTGATGATCGGCGCAGTCGGCACCTTTGCCGTCGGCTGGCTGCTGCCACGCCTTGCGGATTTTCAGGAAAAATATCCCTTCATCGATGTCCGGTTGTCGACGAACAACAATCGTGTCGACATGGCCGCCGAGGGGCTCGACTACGCCATTCGCTTCGGCAGCGGTTCCTGGCACAACATCGAGGCGACGCGGCTGTTCGAGGCGCCGCTTTCGGTGCTGTGCGTACCTGAGATTGCCGATACGCTGCGCCGTCCCGCCGATCTTCTGGGCCAGACGCTGCTCAGGTCCTATCGGGCGGACGAATGGGTGAACTGGTTTGCCGCTGCCGGCATCACCTATCCGGCGCCGCTGCTCAAGGGCGTCGTCTTCGATTCGTCGCTCGCCATGATGGAGGCAGCCGCCCAGGGCATCGGTGTGGCGCTTGCGCCGCCTTTGATGTTTTCCCGACTGCTGTCGAACGGCACAGTGCGGCAGCCCTTCGACGTCTATACCTCGATGGGGAGCTACTGGCTGACGCGGCTGCGGTCGCGCGCGCCGACACTGGCGATGTCCGCCTTCCACGATTGGCTGATGGCGGCGAAGGAGGATAACGCCGCCCGATTGCATGAGCCGGAGGCGAGCAACTCGGCATAGGCTGCAATGCGTTGGCGGGGGAGTGCCGTCAGCGAAAGGGGATCTGCTGGGAGCAACTCGATACTGAAGGTCAACCTGCGACCGGTGTGCCGAGCTATTCGCCGTAGCTGACGATCCATTCCGGCGGCTCTCGTTCCAGGCTGCCGTCAACGCGCACGTTCCTGTCCTTCGCCCAGCGGTAACCCCACATCGGACCGAATTTCGTCGCGTAGGACAGCGGTCGCCGATAGGCGGCGTCGGCCTGCGCCTTTTCGAGCGTTGTGAAACTGTAGCCGCTCTCTTCGAACAGCGACAGGATCCCCTTCATCGCGTCGGCATTCAGCCGGTTGACATGCAAGAGCATGATTGCCGGCGGCTCGTAGCCAAGGACCTGCTCGTTGAGACCGGCGTAATAGGCGATCTGCTGTTGGGTGTGCATCAGATAGGCCGTCCTGATGCGGTGGGCGGCTTCCGTGTCGTTTTCGGCAAGCGCGCGCTCATAGGCGCGGTCGAAGACGTAATCGGAGGTATCGATGGTCGAGGCGGCGATCGTGTAGTCAAGCTTCGCCGCAAGCCCCGCGATCGCCTTCTGCTTTTCCGTTGTGTCGCCGGTGTGATTGTAGGGAAACCGTAGGAAACGCAGCTGCTTGCCCGCCGCCTTTAGCGTTCGCCTCGTCGTCTTCTCGCCATCGACGATCTCGCGCTCGATGCCGGCGATGTCGAGCGTGTTGGTGTCCGCGTGCGAGAAGGTATGGTTGCCGAGCGTCAGCCGCGGGCCGGTCCAATCCTTCAGGATATCTTTCGCAAGCGGACCGATCGCGCGAACCTTGCTCTCCACGACAAAGCCGATAGCCGGCGCCTTGTGATCCCTGAGGGCGGCAAGAATGCGGGCATTCGCATCCTGGATGCTTTCGGACGACGGCTGATCTGTCCCGTCGGTGCCGGCATTGGCGTGGGGAAGATCATCGAATGTGATGGCGACGAATTTCTCCCGGGCGGTGCCGCTGGTTTCGGCATGGGCGTCGACCAGGAAGAAAACAAGCGCGAGCCAAGGCGTGAAGGCAAGCAGCATGAGGCGCCCGATCGCGCGGGCCCTTCGAACGCCTAGCCCTAACACTGCGTGCCGCAGGCGCCATGAAGCCTGGTTTCCATCATCATCGTCCCTCTTCTGCTAATCGAAATGAGATCGACCCTCGTACGCAAGGGTTGCATGAGCATTGCGTGGTCGGGATTTTCGGGCCAAGTGCCTGTGGCTGCTGGCCCCGACTGTCCAGGTTCATCGAAATGCAAATTATTCTAATGGCTGCCGCAAATTATCGTCGTTTGCCGACCCCGCCACGGCTCCTTAGGCAGGACGCGTCCGAGGTTCATGGAAACCAAATTCGAGATGCGGAGGCTTGTATGAGAAAGATGATGCGACGCGCGCTGGCGACGGTGGTCGCCACGGTATGCCTGGCGAGTGCGGCAATGGCTGATAACGCCGAATGGTCGCAGCCGACAAAGCCATTCCGCGTCGTCGGCAACATCTATTACGTCGGGACCAAGGGGCTGGCGGCCTACCTCATCACCTCAGGCAAGCAGGCCATTCTGCTCGACGGCACGTTGAAGAGCACCGCATCCCTTGTCGAGGACAATATCGCAGCACTCGGTTTCAAACGCTCCGACATCAAGATCATCGTCACGAGCCATGCGCATTACGATCATGTCGCTGGCGTTGCACAAATCAAGCGTGACAGCGGCGCCAAGCTCTATGCGATCGCGGCGGATCGCTGGGCACTGGAAAACGGCCTGCATGATGGTGAGACCACCTATAAGCGTGGAACCTTTCCGGCGGTGAAGGTCGATCATGTGCTTGACGACGGCGAAGTCGTGACGCTCGGAGACGTCAGCATGAAGGCGACGCTGACGCCCGGCCACACGCCGGGCTGCACCACCTGGTCAACGTCGGTGAGCGAGGCCGGGCGTGCGCTCAAGGTGGTCTTTCCCTGCAGCGTCACCGTCGCCGGCAACAAGCTCTTCGGCAACAAGCGCTATCCCGGGATCGTTGCCGACTTCGAGACCAGCTTCGACCGGCTGGGAGGCATGACGGCGGATGTGGTCCTGCCCGCTCATCCCGATATCGCCGACATTATCGGCCGCGCCGCGCGGCGGGATGCGGGCGAGGAAGATGCCTTCGTCGATCCGGCCTTGCTGGGCCAAATCGTCGAAAAGTCCCGTGCCGCCTTCAAGAAAGAGCTTGCACGGCAGAAGGCGAAAAAATGAGAAAAGGGCCGCGCTTGGCGTGGCCCTTTGCACATTGCGAACGAATCGGGCTCTTACTCGGCCATGAGACCGTCGAACACTTCGATCATGGCGTCGCTGATGGCCTTACCGAGTGCTGCTGCAGCAGCGGTCAGCGCCGTATCGTCCATGTCGCGTGCCGCCATGGCGAAAGACGCGCCTTCAGTCACGACGATTTCCTGTGCGCGCTGGATTGCCCAGAGGGCAAATTCGCTGCGGTCTGCGATTTCGACGGTGTCCATCGTAAGCTCCTGATCTGTTTGAGTGCAGCCTTATAGCCCTATCGGCCCTGCTGGGGATTGTCCGTGTGATCCTTTGGTGTGGAATCTCGAAAAAAATCATGCCACGCCGCAGTCTTTCACCCTCAGATCCGCTTGGTGCTGTTCTCTCCAAAAGCAATCGCCGGGGACTTCCGTTGCGGCTTAAAGATGAGTATTGGAGGAAGGAATAAAGTAGCCAAGACAGACCTTCCCGAAGACGGGCAACGCGATAATGACGTTTCAGCCGCGGATGCAGAACAAGATTGCCGGTTTCAAGATCCAGGGCGAGTTGCATCGCCGGGAATGGAACGGGATCATTGCCGACGTGTGGGATGTGGAATGCGACCCCCATGCCGGCGGCTACTACGTCTCGGATGATCCGCGGATGTTCATCGTTCTCGATGCGCGGGGTGGGAGCTGCTGCAACGTCAAGCTTTCCTCGCAGGCAAACGGCGCCGTTCAGAACTATCGGCAACAGGCGATCTCCTACATCCCCGCCGGCATGGAGATCTGGGCGGATGTGGTTGATGTCAAATACATCCGCCATCTCGATCTGCACTTCAACATCGACATCCTTAGCCGACGGCTGATGGAGGATCTCGACGCCGGCCAATGCGCCGTGCCACGGCTGATGTTCCACGACGAGCGGTTTCTCCAACTCGCCCGACTGATCGCTGCCGAATGCCTCAATCCGCAGCCACTACACGATCTCTACGGCGACGGGCTGACGCTGGCGCTGTTCATCGACCTGATGAAGCTCAGTCGCAGCAGCGCACGCAAGCGCAGCCAGCTCGCGTCATGGCAGTTGCGTCGGGCGGTGGAATACATCGAGGAAAACAGCCTTCGCAACATCCGGCTCGAGGAACTGGCTGGTCTCGCCGGGCTTTCGCAGTCCCATTTCAGCCACGCCTTCAAGGCATCGACAGGCGTGGCGCCGCACCAGTGGCAGACTAACGCGCGCATCGAGCGGGCCAAGCATCTGCTTTTAAAGAATGAAGCGTCGCTGACCGCGATCGCTGCCGAAACCGGTTTTTCGGATCAGGCACATTTCACCCGCGTCTTCCGCAAGGCAGTCGGAACGACGCCGGCTCTTTGGAAAAGAAGCCGTCTCGCCTGAGCAAATGCCTTCAGCCTTGAACAGTTGCCCGCACACATTTGCCCAAGAGCGTTCAACTTTCAGGGTTCGAAACAAGCCCCGTCCTAATAGTTGAGATAAACGGTCATCTTATCAGCAGTCAGAAAGTCGGGCCGCACGTCGTGGGGATGGCGGGTCCGGCATCAAAGGGCGACGATACGATGCAGCGTGATGGTGAAAGTGTGCGTTTGAGAAAATTCCTTGCGAGTGGCGTTGCCGGTATCGCCTTGCTCGTGTCGACGGCGGCGGTCGCCCAGGACGGTATCGCCACGAAACTCGAAAAGATCGAGGTGCAGGCACAGGGCTTACGCGACGAGGCCACCGGCCCCGTTGACGGTTACGTCGCCAAGGCGACGACGACGGGCTCGAAGTCGGCCACGCCGATCAGCGAAATTCCCCAATCCGTCTCCGTCATCGGTCGCGATGAGCTCGACGACCGCGGCGTGGTCAACAAGGTCGATGAGGCCCTGCGCTACACGCCGGGTGTGACGACGGAGCCTTTCGGCACCGATGCGGATACGGATTGGTACTACATCCGCGGTTTCGACGCGACGCAGACCGGCGTGCTCCTCGATGGTCTGACGCTTTTCAGCTTTGGTTTCGGCGGTTTTCAAATCGACCCCTTCATGCTCGAGCGGGTCGAAGTGCTGAAGGGGCCCGCCTCGGCGCTCTACGGCGGCGCCAACGCAGGCGGTATCGTCAGCCTGATCAGCAAGCGGCCATTCGATGAACCGCTCTATTATACCGAGATCGGCATCAACAACTTTGGCAATGCCTTCACCGGCTTCGATGTCAACGACAAGCTGACGGACGATGGCACCATCCGGTATCGCGTCACCGGCAAGATGTCGGGCGGCGATACCTACACCGATTTCTCCAACGATCTGCGCGGCTTCGTCCTGCCGCAGATCACCTACGCGCCTGATGATGCGACAAGCCTGACGGTCTACGGTGTTCTACAGGGCCTCGACCAGGTGCACGTCGGCAACGGCTTCCTGCCTTATGTCGGCACGGTCGTCGATGCACCCTTCGGTAAGATCGACCGCGATGCATTTTATGGTGAGCCGGATCTGGATACGGGCACCTATGTCCAGCAGATGATCGGCTATGAATTCACGCACGAGTTTGAAGGCGGTTGGCAGTTTAGCCAGAACCTGCGGTACGGCCATCTCTACAAGCATGAGAACGGCCCATATACCTTCGGTTACTACGATCCGAGCCTGCCCTTCCCGTCGTCGACAGTGCCGGCCACCCCCGACAATCTCCTTTATCGTCTGGGGTTTGAGGCGACATCGAAGGTCGATACCTTCGCCGTCGACAACCGTGTCGAAGGAGAATTCGAAACCGGGGCACTGGATCATACGCTGCTCGTTGGCCTGGACTACAAGTACTACCGGCTGGACCATGTGCAGGCTTCGTCGGCCGCTACACCCATCAGCGCAACGGATCCGATCTATGGTGCGCCGCAGCCCGCAAACGCCACCTATATCAATCAGGTGGTTACGCAGCAGCAGCTGGGCGTTTATGCGCAGGATCAGATCAGGTTCGGTCAGGGCTGGCTCGTCACGCTCAATGGTCGCTACGATTACGTGGACACCAACACCAAAAACGGCCCGACCTTCTGGGCTCCGACGCAAAATAACGCCTTCAGCTACAACGAAGGCGCTTTCAGCGGCCGCGCTGGCCTTGCCTATGAGTTCGACAATGGCCTGACCCCATATGTCAGCGTCGCGACCTTCTTCAACCCGATCGTCGCGGTGACAGCAACAGGCAATACCAAGCCGCAGGAAGGTGAACAGTTCGAAGTCGGGGTCAAATACGAGCCGACGTTATTCGACGGCGTGTTGACGGCATCACTCTATCAGTTGACCAAGCGCAATGCTCTCGTGACCGACCCGTTGACGAGCATTTCCACCCAGACGGGTGAGGTGCGTTCCCGCGGCATCGAGTTTGAGGGCAAGGCCAATATCAACGAAGATTGGAAGCTGATCGCCGGTCTTGATTTCATGGATCTCGAGGTGACCGAAGACGCGAACACGGCGTTGGTGGGAAAGACGCCATACCTTGTTCCCAACGCTCAGGCGTCGCTGTGGCTCGACTATACCGTGCCTTCAGGAGCGCTCGAGGGGGTCAGCCTTGGCGCCGGCGTCAGATACCAGGGGGGATCCTGGGCGGATGCGGAGAACACGCGCAAAGTCCCCTCGGCCGCATTGGTCGATGCGGCAATTCGCTACGAGAAGCACGATTGGGCGGCATCGCTCAACGTCTCCAATCTCCTAGACAAGGAATATGTGAAGGGGTGCCAGGGGCTTTCGGTGTGCGGCTACGGCGAAAGCCGCACGCTGACCCTGAAGCTCAGCAAAAAATGGTAACGACGGCATCACCTCTTTAGTTTGTATGTAAACGACGTCGGGACCGGCTGCCACCGGTCCCGACGTCGTTTACATTCTGGCAAATGCGTCGCTCGCTGCGCTTTCCAATGTCGGCTATTCCGTCGCCATCGGCTATAGATCATCCCATGAGAATCAATGCGATTACAAACTGGGCCTACGGGGTCACGGTCCTTTTGACCGGACTTTCCGGTGTAGCGTTCATCCTGTCGACGAACAGCGCGATCGAGGAGCGGCAGGCGGCCGAGCAGCATCTTGTGCTCGACACGCTTGGCGAGGATCTTGCGCTCGGCGCTGAGGAACGGAGCGATGCTGCCCGTCTGTACGTGATGCGCGGCGACCTGCGCCATCTCGAACGCTTCCATGGCAGGGAAGAGGAAGAGCGCGCTCACGAGGCGGCGATCAAGAACGTGCGGGAGGTCGGGGCGTCACCGGCCGAGTTGGCAGCACTTCAGGAGGTCGAGCGCGAGGTAGAGGCCCTCGACAAGATCGAGGTGGCGGCGATCGCCGCCTACCAGGAGGGCGATCAGGCAAAAGCGCAACAAGTGCTCTTCGGTCCGGAGCACGACCGTCTGCAGACGGCGTTGCTTGAAACGGTGGTCCGCTTCCGCGAACTGACCAAGGCCAGAACCGGCGCGGCACTGGAGCAGGCAAAGGAGCGAAGCGACTGGTTCGCCATCGCCGCCAAGACCATGCTCGCCATGACTGCGGCGCTCTTCCTCGGCGTCCTTTATTTCGTGCTCAAGCGGCGCGTGGCCATGCCGCTGGTGCGCATGACGGGCATCGTGACGCGGCTTGCCAAGCAGGATTACGACGTGGAAGTTCCGCTCGACCGTCGCCGGGACGAGATCGGCGAGATGAACGAGGCGATCCATATCTTTCGCACCAACGGGCTGGAGCGGGACCGGCTCGATGCAGAGCGCCGACTGGATCAGCAGACCAAGGACCTCATCCTGCAAATGATGCATCGGCTGCAGGCGTGCCAGATCCAGGAAGAACTGGCCGAGGTCGTAGCCCGGTTCGCACCGCAGATCTTCCCCAACCTTGCCGGTCATCTCTATGTGCTGAACGATAACCGCACGTCGCTGACGCGTGTCGGAACCTGGCTCGACCCGCAACATTCGGCCGATACTTTCCCTTCCAGTGCCTGCTGGGGGCTTCGCCGCGGCCGGCCGCATGTCAGCAATGGCGGGCAGGGCGATATTGCCTGCCAGCATCTGGACGAGAGCGATGTCGCTGGACTGTGCGTGCCGCTGACCGCTCAGGGCGATACGATCGGTTTGCTCTATTTCGAGGAACGCTCGCCCGAGCAGCCGGCCGTCGAGACGTCGCGGCTTTATCTCGAGCTGATTGCGGAAAATATCGGCCTGGCTGTGGCCAACCTGCAGCTGCGCGAGAAGCTGACCAACCTGGCGGTCCGCGACGCATTGACGGGCCTCCTTAACCGGCGCTGCCTCGACGAAGCGCTGAACAAGCAATTGCGGGAGCGGGCCGGCCGGCCGCTCGTCTGCCTCATGATCGACATTGATCACTTCAAACGCTTCAACGACGAGTTCGGCCACGACGCCGGCGATGTGGTGATGCAGTATGTTGCCCAGATCATGCTTGACGCGGCCGGCGAGCTGGGCGCGACCTACCGTTTCGGTGGCGAGGAGTTCACGATGCTGCTGCCTGAAATGAGCGAGGCGGCGGGCTTCGAATTCGCCGAGCGCCTGCGCGACAAGATCGGCACGACACCGCTTTCTCATCGCGGCCGTATCCTCGGCTCCGTGTCCGTGTCGATCGGTATTGCCTCGTCGCCACGCGAAGGCACGGTCGCGACGCTTCTGACACGGGCCGATGCCGCCTTGCTCGACGCCAAGGCGCGGGGGCGGAATATGACGGTTTGCTCGTCGGGCTTGGTTGTTACCTAAAACACGTTGTGAAGGAGCGCATTCCGCCGGCAACCAGGGTCCCCCCGTGCCGGCCACCGCGGGCGTTGTGCGATAAGGCGGTAGAGCCGTTTCCTATTTAGACGGAATCGAACAAGCGCTCTATCTCTTTGTTTTTACGCATTTCCTGACGGAAAACCGCTTCGCACTTTTCCTGGAAATACTCTAGTGGTGAATGCTCACGCCGTGTTTTTGCAGCAGTGCGACAATGCCCTCGTTTGGCAGGCTGTCGGTGACGAGCGCATCGACGTCGGCGAGCGAGGCAAGGCGCACGAGCGCGCGCCTGGAAAATTTGCTGCTGTCGACGGCAAGGATGATGCGTTCGGCCTGCTTCATTGCGGCGGAGACGGCGGCGACCTCAGCGTGATCGTCGTCGCCGATGTCGCCATCCTGGTCGATGCCGCTGACCGAGATGACGGCGATGTCGAACTTGAATTCCGGATGTAGTCGGCCGTCTGATCCCGCCATCGGCCGACGGTTTACTCTGCTACGAAGACCGTGTCGCCGTAAACCCCGGGGCGTCTTGTACACTGTTGCAAGCAAGCCGCACCGGTTGCACTTTGGCGCATGGCTAGATTTCCTCGCTTGGCGGTTGCGGGCGATTCGCCTATAAGTCGATCTCCGGCAACAGATCAGGGAGGTTTCAGATGCCAGCTTATTCTTTCTCCCTACGGGGCGGCGTACAGTTCTGAACGAGACGCTGGGGGGCTTCGGGCTCTTTAGCAGTTGCAAGTCAGGACCTTTCTCGCTGACTTTGGTCTTCCCTCGATGCGGAAGCTACCAATCCATTGATGCCGATCGGAAAACAGTTTCCCTTTCTCGGCATGTTTCATTGACCTGAATTTTGAGGCCAATGCTCCAGGCATTGGGCAATCGTTATGGCTTTTACTCGTTTCGCCTTGCGCGGCGGTGCGTTCCGCAGCGTTCTCGGTTTCACCTGGGTTCATTGGAAGCGCCAGCCGCTTCGCCTTGCCTTCATCCTCGGTGCCGTCCTGTTTTCGACGCTCGCGGATGTCCTGACGCCGCTTTACTCCGGTCGGCTGGTCGACGCGGTCGTGACCGGTGCTGCCTCCGACCAGGTGGCCTGGGACGCGGCCCTTGCGGCATTCTGGACGATGATGGCGCTGTCGCTCGGTGCCATCATTTTCCGGCATGTCACCTTCATGGGTGTCGTCGACCTGACGCTCAAGATGATGTCCGACATTGCCTCGGCGGCCTTCTTCCGCATCCAGCGCTTCTCGTCCGACTGGCATGCCAACAGCTTTGCCGGCTCGACGGTCCGCAAGGTGACGCGCGGCATGTGGGCGCTGGACCTGTTGAACGACACGCTGCTGATCGCGTTGTTTCCGTCGATCATCATGCTGGTCGGCTCGACCGCTTTGATGGCGTGGTACTGGCCGATGATGGGTGTCATCATCGGCGTGGGCTCGCTTGTCTTCATCGCTGCGACGGTCACGTTGTCGCTCGGCTACGTCGCGCCGATGGCACGCCTGGCCAACAGCTGGGATACCAAGCTCGGCGGTTCGCTTGCCGATGCCGTCAGCTGCAACAACGTTGTCAAAGGCTTCGGGGCCGAAAAGCGCGAGGATGCGCGGCTGGTCAAGGTGCTGGCCAAATGGCGGGACCGCACGGGCCGGACCTGGGTCCGCGGAACGGTGAACGGTACGACGCAGGGTGCCCTGCTGCTCGTACTTAGGGCGGCGGTCATCGGCTTTGCACTGTTTCTCTGGTCGCGCGGGCAGGCAACAGCCGGTGATATAACCTTCGTGTTGACCTCCTTCTTCATCCTGCAGGGCTACCTGCGTGAAGTGGGCATGCACATCCGCAACCTGCAGCGGTCCGTCAACGATATGGAAGAGCTGGTCGACATCCACGCCCAGCCGCTCGGTATCGAAGACAAGGCCGAAGCAAAGCCGATCCGCATCACCGACGGTCGCATCGAATTCAACGATGTGACCTTCCACTACGGCGCCCATCGCAAGCCGCTCTATGATCGGTTCTCGGTGACGATCCCGGCGGGCGAGCGTGTCGGCCTTGTTGGACATTCCGGCTCGGGCAAGACGACCTTCGTCAAGCTGATCCAGCGCCTGCATGACCTGAAGTCCGGCCAGATTCGGATCGACGGTCAGGATATCGCCGGCGTTGCCCAGGCTTCGTTGCGCCAGCAGATCGCGATCGTCCAGCAGGAACCGATCCTGTTCCACCGCTCGCTTGCGGAGAACATCGCCTATGCCCGGCCGACGGCCACGCAAGCGGAGATCGAAAAAGCCGCAAGGCTTGCGAGCGCTCACGACTTCATCACGGGCCTGCCGAAAGGCTACGGCACGCTGGTGGGCGAACGCGGGGTCAAGCTGTCGGGCGGCGAACGCCAGCGCATCGCCATCGCCCGGGCCTTCCTGGCGGATGCACCGATCCTCATTCTGGACGAGGCGACGTCGAGCCTCGATTCGGAATCGGAAGTGCTGATCCAGCAGGCGATGGAGCGATTGATGCTGGGTCGCACCACCCTGGTGATCGCGCACCGGCTGTCGACCGTACGCGCGCTCGATCGGTTGCTGGTGTTCAGCCACGGCCGCATCGCCGAGGAGGGCACGCACGAGGCACTCATCCGCCTCGACGGCGGCATCTACCGCGGCTTGTTCGAGCGGCAGGCGCTGGAACTGACCAAGGGCCTGGTCCTCAACGACAGCTAAGGCCGGGCGCAAGCCGCAAATGCCGAAATGCAAGGACGCCGGTACCTGAGTGTGCCGGCGTCTTGCGTTTCTTTATCTGTTATCCCGCGTCGTCAGTGATACCGCTTTGCGGGGGGGCGACGCTTGCCTACCGTCGCAGCCATGCGTCGATGCCGCGTGCCGCAGCACGACCCGTGGCGAAACAGGCGGTCAGCAGATACCCGCCGGTCGGCGCTTCCCAATCGATCATCTCGCCGGCAACGAAAATCCCCGGCAGCGCGGTGAGCATGTAGGCGTCATCCCTGGCGCTCCAACGCACGCCGCCCGCCGATGAAATCGCCTCGGCAATGGGACGGGGACGAAGGACGGCAATCGGCAGCGACTTGATGCGTTCGGCAAGCGCGTTCGGATCGGTGCGTGTGGCCTCGGGAACAATTTCGCGCAGCAAGGCCGATTTGACGCCCTCCAGGCCCGCACCTTTGCGCAGGCGATTGGAGAAGCTCATCTTGCCGTCTTGGCGCGCCAAGTCCTTGGCCAGCCGTTCGACCGTTCGTCCCGGAGCAAGATCGATTGACAATGCCGCAGAGCGCTGCATCTCCAGACGGTCGCGCAAATGCGCCGCATGGGCATAGACGAGGCTGCCCTCAATACCGTGACGGGTGATGACGAATTCGCCGGGGATCGTGCCTGCCTCTGAAGTCGCCGTCACCGATTTCAGCGCTTCGCCGGCAAAGCGCTCACGGAACGCATCGCTCCAGTCGACATCGAAGCCACAATTGGCTGGGCGGAAGTCGGTGACATCGACGCCGGCGTCTTTCAGAGCCGTCGCCCATCCGGCGTCCGACCCGAGGCGCGGGTAGCTTGCCCCGCCGAGTGCGAGAAGCGTGGCATCGCTGCGGACGGTCTTATGCCCATCCGGCGTGTCGAAGGTCAGTGTCTGACCGGCAAAGCCAGTCCATCGGTGCCGCGTCAGGATCCGCACGCCCTGCGCCTCAAGCCTCTTGATCCAGGCGCGCAGCAGCGGTGAGGCCTTCATCGCCTTCGGAAATACCCGGCCGGACGAGCCGACGAAGGTTTCGGTCCCGAGACCTTCCGCCCAGACGCGCACGTCCGCGGGCGTGAAAGCGTCGAGTGCCGGGCGCAACTGTTGCGACGCGGCGCTGAAGCGATCGGCAAAGCGCTCGAAATCCTCGGAATGGGTGATATTGAGGCCGGACTTGCCGGCAAGCAGAAACTTGCGCGCAACGGTCGGCATGCTGTCGTAGACCGTCACCGAATGGTTCTGCATAGACAGGATCTCTGCCGCCATCAGCCCGCTCGGCCCGCCGCCGATGATCGCGATTTCGCTTCGTTTCATGTGCCCGTCCGGCGTCCGATTCCGTTACGGGGACTCTTGGCCCGTCACGGCGCCTCGCGCAAGGCGGGACGAAGGGCGCGCTTCAATGCCTGCTCGCGGCGTTCAGACGTTTCTCGAGCCAGATGCTGTAGCGCGAGCCGGCAAAGCAGATGATGAAATAGACCGCGGCGGCGAAGACATAGGCTTCGGTATAGAAGCCGAGCCAGGTCGGATCCGTGGCCGAGGTCCTTGCCGCATTCAGGAGGTCGTAGATGCCGATCACCGCCAAAAGCGACGTGTTGAGCACGATGCCGATCGAAAGATTGACGATCGCCGGGATGACGGCGCGCAGCGCCTGGGGAAGGACGACGAGGCGGATCGTCTGGACATAGCCCAGACCAAGGGAAAGTGCTGCCTCCCGCTGGCCCCACGGCACCACCTGTAGGCCGGCACGGATGACTTCGGCGAGATAGGCCGAGAAGAACAGCGTTACGCCGATCTGTGCGCGCAACAACTTGTCGATGGCGGCCCCGCTCGGCAGGGCGAGCGGAACGATCAGCATGGCGACATAGAGCACTGCGATCATCGGCACGCCGCGCAGCGTCTCGATAAAGGTGATCGCTAGCGTCCGGACGATCCCCATGCTCGATTGTCGGGCAAGAGCCAGCAGGAGCGCGATCGGGAATGCGAAGGCGAGGCCAGCGATCGAGACGACCAGCGTGATCGGCAGCCCGCCCCAATTGTTGGTCGACACCACTGGCGGCGTCAACGTTCCCGCCATCAAAAGCCAGCTCAAGACGAGTGCGGCGATCCAGAGCGGCACAAGCCGGAAACTCCAGAACCGCGGCAGGGCGGATAACACCAGCAGGGCGAGCACGGTTATAACCACAAGGGCAGGGCGCCATTGCAGCACGGGCGGAAAGAACGCGAAGAGGATGAAACGCAGCTTGGCGCCGATGAAAGCCCAGCAGGCGCCGACCCCGTCAACCGCACAATCTGTCGCGGTTCCCGTCCATACCGCATCGAAAATTGCCCAACGGAGGAAAGGTTGGAGAAACCAGACAAAGACGCCGAGGGTAGCGAGCGTGATGAGGCTGTTACCCCAACCGCCGAAGAGGCCGCTTCGCCAGCGATGCCAGTCCGGCGCAACAGGTGGTGGCAGTTCGATATGGCTCATCGCCGTGTCTCCCCGCGAAGGACGATGCGGCTGTTGTAGAAGTTCATCATTGCCGAAACCGAGAGGCTCAGGGTGAGATAGACGGCGGCGATGATGCAGATCGCTTCCAGCGCCTGGCCGGTGGTGTTGGCGGTGGTGTTGGCGACGCTGACGATATCGGGATAGCCGATCGCCACCGCGAGGCTGGAATTCTTGGTGAGGTCGAGAAAGCTTGAGATCATCAACGGCGTGATGACACGCAACGCCTGCGGCAAGACGACGAGACGCATGATCTGCGCCGGCTTCAGGCCCAGCGCACGCGCCGCTTCCCATTGGCCCGATTTTACCGACTGGATGCCGCTCCGCACGATTTCGGAGATCGAGGCGGACGCGTTGACGACCAAGCCGATCAAGAGCGCGAAGAATTCCGGCGTCAGCGACAGGCCGCCCTTGATATTGAAGCCGCCCTTGGCTGGCAGATCGATGGTGGCAGCGAGGCCGAAAGAGGTGAGCGCGAGCGTGCAGACGACCAGCGAACCGAACACGGTCATGGTTGCCTTCCGCATATAGAAGGTCGCACCTGTCAGCAGGCGCCGGGCGAGCGACAGCGACGCGTAAGCCGTCAACAGGATGGCCGGCAGCCAGATCGCCCAGGAGAGGCCGTGTAGCGAAATGGACGGGACATAGACACCGCGATTGCTGAGATAGACGCTTTCCAGGAAGAGATAGGCGCCGCGCGGCGGCGGTAGCGCATGGATGATCGCGCTCCAGAGGAAGAGCTGCAGCAGCAGCGGCGTGTTGCGCAGCAGTTCGACATAGGCATGAACGAAGGTTGCCAGCAACAGGTTACCCGACAGCCGGGCGATGCCAAGGGCAACGCCAAGAAACGTGGCGAGCACACAGCCGACGACGGCGACCTTGACGGTGTTGGCTAGGCCCGCCGCAAGCGCGCGGGCGTAGGTGTCTCCCGCCGAATAGGGAAGCACGGTTTCGCCGATTTCGAAATTCGCCTGATGGAAGAGAAAGCCGAAACCCGGAGTGAGGCCCATGCGTTGCATGCTGTCGACAGTGTTGGAGCCGAAGAGCGCAAAGATCCCCAGCACGCCGATAAACAGGACGATCTGTTGAAAGGGCGAGGGGCCGAGCCAGGTGCGCAACCGCGAGGGAAGTCCGGGCCCTAGCGGGCCCGGTTGAAGAGTGGATGTCATCGCAGATACCGGCAAAGGCTCAACGGAACGGCGGCGAATAGAGTAGGCCGCCGGCGGTCCAGGGCTGGTTGTAGCCGCGATCGAAATTGAGCGGCGTGCCCTTGCCGACGTTGCGGTCGAAGATCTCGCCGTAGTTTCCGACCGCCTTGACGATGTTATAGGCGAACTTCGGGTCAAGCCCGATGGCTTCGCCGAGCGACGGATCAACGCCGAGGAAGCGCTTGATGCCCGGATCTTCGCTCGTAAGGAAACTGTCGACATTCTTCTGGGTGATGCCGAACTCTTCCGCCTGGATCGTGGCGTAGACGGTCCAGTTGACGATCTCCAGCCACTGGTCGTCGCCGGCGCGAATGGCCGGTGCGAGTGGTTCCTTCGACAGGCGCTCTGGCAGAAGGACATAGTCGTCCGGCTTGGAAAGCTGCGTGCGCTTGGCGGCAAGGTCGGTCGCATCCTGGGTCAGCGCATCGACGCGACCGGAATCGAGTGCCTTCAGGAATTCGCCGGTCTCTTCGATCGTCACAGGCGTAAAGGTCTTGCCGGTCTTGCGGAAGAAATCGGCGATGTTGAGTTCGCCGGTCGTGCCGCTCTGGACCCCGATCGTCGCTCCGTCGAGCTCCTCGCCCTTGCCGACACCAAGATCCTTGCGCACCAGCAGGCCCTGGCCGTCATAGAAGACCACCGGGCCGAAATGGAAGCCGAGCTTGAACGCTCTGGTCACTGTCTGGGTCACGCCGGAGAGCAGGATGTCGAATTCGCCCGATTGCAGGGCGGGGAGGCGCTGCTGCGGCGAGGAGTTGGTGAACTCGACTTTCTCGGTGTCGTTGAAGACGGTGACTGCGAGCGCGCGACCGAAATCGACGAAGAAACCCTGCCAGCGGCCGCTGCTATCCGGCGTGAAGAAGCCGGGCGTGGTGCCGACGCCCACCTTGATGAGCCCGCGTGCCTTGATCTTGTCGAGGGTCTCGCCCGCAAGGGCGGAGGAGGCGATCAGGGCTGCCGTCAGGGCCGCCGTGGCTGTAAATGCCTTTGTGAAAAATCTGCTGCCGATAGAATTTCGCTGCATGAAGAGGCTCCTGGCCATGGTGTTCGTCCGTCGCGCCGCCCGACAAATCCCGGGCCGCGACTGCCTTTATGTTTTAAATCTATAGAAAATATAGAATAGAGATGATTATGCGGAATATCTGCCATTTCGGGAAGAAATTTCTCGCCTTTCAGTGTCGGTGAAATGATTTCGATAGTTGCTGGGCCTTAACCTCGCAAAGACATTCGCACTGACTGGCTGTGTGCTCAGCTCATGATGGGCCCGCGCATTTTCTTCGGGTGACGGATGATTTTTCGTTCACCGCTGTGCGCATCTTGACCGGGCCAGGCTACGACCGGTCAAGTCTCCGGTTTGTGTGTGCTTTATTGCGGCCACTTGTTGAGATGTGCCGAAGCACCTAGCTTCCGCCCATGTGGTCCATTATCTCGTAAGCGATGCAGCTGTTTTCAGAAAAATGGTGGGAGAAGATCAGATGGGGCACGCCGACCTCGGTGGCTCTGCACCTGCTTGTCATCGCTCTGCTGCTGATCCAACTGCCGAAGGAAACGCCCAAACCGCAGGGCGAGCAGAGCATCAACGTCGAACTCGTCTCTCCACCGCAGCCCAAGCAGCAAGAGAAGCCCAAGCAGGAGGCTCAGCCGAAGAAGGAACAGCCGAAGCCACAACCGGCTCCCTCTCGTCAGCAGCCACAGGCCTTCGAGTCGGCTGCGGCCAAGATCAAGCAGGAGGCTAAAGCTGCTCAGCTTCCGCCCACTGCGAAGGCCGAGAAGAAGGATGTGGTGAACCAGCCGAAGAAGGCAGAGGCGGCCGACGCCGCCACGAAGAAGGTGGAGAAAGAGGAGGCGCAGGCGCAGAAGCAACCGGAGACGGAAAAGCCGACACCGCAGCAGCTTGCCGTCCTGTCGACCCCTGCCAACGGCGATAATAGTGCTGCTGAGAAGAAGCCGGCTGCCGAGGCGGATGCCGAGAAGGCGGTGTCCAAAGCCGATTCGGTGCCGGTGCGCAAACCTGCCGACGACAAGGAGAAAAGTGACGAGACGGAAGGCGAGGCCGAAGCGACGGCGAAGTTGCCGTCCGACCGGTTTGTCAAGGCCGAGGAGCTTTTTTCGGCGAAGTCGATCGCCGATCCGCGCGTTAAGCAGGCGATGGGCCAACTTCCGGTCAAGAAGCGTATCCTCCAACTCTGCAACATCGAGGCCCTGGAGCAGATCCGCCATCAGCGGCCGGAGGACTTTCCTGATATACTCGTGCCCTTCGGGCCATCTGGCGGGTTCATCGGCAAGGAGCAGATCGACGCAAGCGGCGGCGCCTATCGCAGCAAGGGCAATTGGTACGACGTCGACTTCAAATGCAAGGTCGATCTCGAGACGGTCGAGGTCACATCTTTCAGCTTCGCCATCGGCAACATCGTTCCGAAAACGGCTTGGAAGAGCCGCCGTCTGCCGCCCAACTGAGCCGATCTTCGAGCCGCCCGTGCTCTGCAACGCGAGACGTCCGGTCGTCTTGCGGACTTCTCATAGAACTATTCCATTTTTGCGATGCCGTTTTGTCGCAGGGCAGAGTAGCTTCCAGCCAAATAGGGCGACGGTCGTTTGCGGCGGATCGCCACTTGGCAAAATGGGGAAAAGGCTACATGTCGGCAAACACGCGCCAAAGGCTTCGCGACCTCGGATTCCGCCCAGGCGTATATGAAACCGGCTCGTTGAACGCGATTACCGACGTTGCCGGTGTAGCCGTTGGCCACGCGACTGTGGTCGAGGGCGACAGGATCCGCACGGGCGCGACTGCTATCCTTCCCCACCAGGGCAATCTGTTTCAGGACAAGGTGCCGGCGGCGCTGGCGGTCCTGAACGGCTTCGGCAAATTCGTAGGTTCGACCCAGATCGCCGAGTTGGGCGAGCTCGAAACGCCAGTTGTTCTGACCAATACGCTCGCAACCGGGCGGGCGATCGAGGCGATCAACCGTTTTACGCTGGCCCAGCCGGGCAACGAAAAGGTTGTGTCGCTCAACGCCGTCGTCGGAGAGACCAATGACTCCAGACTGAACGATATCCGCGCCGGCCGCCCGACGATCGATGAGATCGGCAAGGCAATTGCCGCGGCGGCGCCCGGTCCGGTCGAAGAGGGCGCCATCGGCGCCGGCACCGGCACGGTGGCCTTCGGTCTCAAGGGCGGGATCGGCACCAGTTCGCGCCGCGTCAAGGCGGCAGGCGAAACCTTCACAGTCGGCGTGCTGGTGCAGTCCAATTATGGCGGCCGGCTGCTGATTTGCGGGCATCCCTATGATGCGCCGTCGGGACATGATCGCGACGGCTCAATCGTCATCGTCGTCGCCACCGACGCGCCGTTGTCGGCGCGCAGCCTCGAACGGCTGGCCGAGCGCGCCTTTGGCGGCCTCACCCGCACCGGTGCCGCCCTCAGCAATGGATCCGGCGACTATGCGCTGGCATTCTCCACCGCGGAAGCTGTCCGCCGGACGCGCGAGCGGCGCACAGCGATCTCCAGCTACCCCGACCTGCCGAACGACCTGATCTCGCCGCTGTTCGAAGCGACGATCGAGGCGACAGAAGAGGCGATCCTCAATTCGCTGGTCACGGCGCAATCCACAAGCGGTTTCAATGCGGCCACCGGCAAGGTGAGTTCGGTTGAGGCGATTTCGCTCGTCCGCCTCGCAGCCCTCAAAGCCTAATTCTCTTCCCTCAGACGGAGTTACCATGTCCAACCCGACCGGCCGCATCGTTTATCTGAACGGCGAGTTCGTTTCCGAGCACGCGGCGCATCTTTCGGTCTTCGACCGCGGTTTCCTGTTCGGCGACGGGATCTATGAAGTCACCGCCGTGCTTGAAGGCAAGCTCATCGACAGCGCCCTGCATATGGCGCGGCTCGAACGCTCGTCTCGCGAGATCGACGTGCCGCTTCCGGTCCCCGTTTCGGAGATCGTCGAGATCGAGCGCCGGTTGGTGCGCGAAAACAACCTCGTCGAGGGCGTGGTCTATCTGCAGCTGACGCGCGGTGCCGAGGATCGCAACTTCCTGTTTTCAGGCGAGATCAAGCCGACGCTGCTGCTCTTCACCCAGGTCAAGACGCTCGAGCATGTGGCGGCGGTCGACAAGGGTGTTTCTGTCAAGTCGGTCGCTGACCAGCGCTGGGCACGACGCGATATCAAGAGCGTATGTCTTCTGCCGCAGGTGATGGCGAAGCGTATCGCCAAGGCCGAAGGCTGCGACGAAGCCTGGATGATCGAGGACGGGTTCGTGACCGAAGGCGCGTCCTCCACCGCCTATATCGTTACCGACGACGGTAGGATCGTTACCCGCGGCAACAGCAGTGCGACGTTGCCCGGTTGCACGCGGCTTGCCGCGCTGGAACTGGCGCGCGAGCAGGGGCTTACGATCGAGGAGCGGCCGTTTTCGCTTGATGAGGCGCTGGACGCCCGCGAGGCATGCCTGACGAGCGCGTCGAACTTCGTCGTCTCCGTGACGCGCATCGACGGCAAGCCTGTCGGCGACGGTGTGCCCGGACCGATGGTCAAGCGGCTGCGTGAACTCTATCTGGAGAACGCCCGCCGCACGGCGATTTAGCGGCCGATTAGCGGGAGGGGCAGTCGATGGGACAGGAGTGTGAAGCGCATCCTGACCGGAACCGCTTCATATCTTTCGTCAAATGGCAGCCGGCTCCTGCGTTTGCCAGATGCGGCCGACGACGGGCCGCCGGTTGTCCTTGGCGCGGTAGAGCCGGATTTCGACGCTGATATCCCAACGGGGATCGGCGGCGCGCACCAGCGCGCCGGAGGCAAGCTCTGCGGTCATCAGGCTTTCCGGCACCCAGGCGATGCCCCAGCCGGCCTGCGCCATCGCTTTCAGGCCGACGGACATGCTGCCCTCATGCACGCGCTGAAAGAGCGGCAGGTCGGCGCCGACCAGCTCTCCCAGCAATTGCCCGAAGAATGACGACTTCTCGTAGCTGATATGAGGGAAGGGCTTTGCCCCGCCCTCCAGCAGGTGCGCGGCCGCTCCCGTTTCGTTAGGCGCCGAAACCGGGATGATCTTTTCATGGCCGAGCAAGCGGTGTTCGAACGCCTGCGGGTCCAGGAGCAACGGCACCTGGGTATGGGCATAGGTCAGGAGGAAGTCGCACGAGCCATCGACCAGTGAGTTGAGGTTCTCCTCCATGCTGCCGGAGTCAGGGCGAAGCCGCGAGAAGACCGGGCCGGCCTTTTTGTTGATGCGGTTCATCCAGTCGGGAAAGAAGGTGAAGGAGAGTGTGTGGAGAGCGGTCACCTTGATCGTCTTGGCGTCCGAGCCCTCTTCCTTCTGCAGGTTTCGCCTGGATTGATAGAGGTGCTGAAGGGTCTCCTGCGCCACCGGAACGAATTTCAGGCCCGCCTCGGTCAACCGAGAGGGGTAGGTGGCGCGGTCGACAAGGCTCGCGCCGACCCAGGCTTCGAGCTGCTTGATCCGGCGGCTGAAGGCGGATTGGGTGACGTGCCGTTCGTCGGCAGCCTTCGAGAAATTGAGCGTGCTCGCCAGTGCCAGAAAGTCTTCGAGCCACTTGATTTCCAACACATGCACTCCTGAAGAACGTCATTTCCCGCCTTGCAGCGGGAACCTGACCCCTTTTAGGCACTGTTCGACAGGCTTCAAGAAAAATCAGGCCCGACGGCGGTATTCCATCATCCGAGCGCGGTTGAGCACGAGTTCCACCCTGTCGTTGCCGAGGACATGAAGGCAGACACGTTTCGACCAGGGGCCGTCATGAAGCGTGAACAGGAAGCGACCGTTGCCGAGCGCCGTCAGCGGCATGACGTTGCGCACCGGGCCAACACCCATAACCACCGCCCCGTCGCGGATCTCGAACTCTGCCCCTTCAGGGGACTGCCACACTCCGGAGAGAGACGCCGGCACAACGTGCTGGCCGGCGACGGGCAGGAACCGCCGCGCCGCATGGCCCGCCTCGCCGACAAGCGCCGATCCCTCCAGCCGCAGCCGCATCGGCGACGAGGCCGAGCGCGAGGAAACCCAGCCGTCGCCGTCGTCGTAAAGCGTGTCGTCGGCATCGAGATAGGTGCAGACGCTACCCTTGATCTCCAGCCACCAGGGACCTTGTTCGGTGATATAGAGGCCATCGGGAATGCTCGCTGCCGGCGTTGGCAGCGGCAAGCCGGTCAGCGCCGCCATGCTTTCGAGCGCGATCTTGTTGCCGTTGGTGTCCTCACGGTTGGAGACGACGACGAAGCCCGAGCGGCTTTCGGGGTCGAGCAGGAAGTAAGTCTTGTAGCCGGGGTGTGAGCCGCCATGGCCGACGAAGCTGCGTTCACCGAGCGTCGACGAGCGCAGGCCAAGGCTGTAGCCGCTCGGCCGTCCGTCCGCCAGGAAACGGGTCGTCTGCAGCCTTTCCAGCAAACCTTCGTAACGACCGTGCCCGCCCATCAATGCCTGCAACCAGGCAGTGAGTGCATTGGCGCTTCCTGTCAGGCTGCCGGAAGCGGAGATATGCAGGCCGGCGGCGGAAAGCTGCCAGCGCTCGCCAGAGTGCCAATAACCGGGCACCAGGCCCGCGACCGGATCGTTCCAGACGTCGGGCGCCTTGAAGGTGACGCCGAGTGGCCCGGCAACGTCGCTCTGGATGAAGTCGTCGAAGGCAAAGCCCTTGCGCTCCAGCGCGGCCTCGACAAGGCGATAACCGGTGTTGGAGTAGGAGACCTCGCTGCCGGCATCGAAATTCAGCCGTCGCAGACGCGCCAGAAACGCCAGAAGCGGTGCGGCCTGGGTCTCCGTGTAGACGGAGAGGCCGAGCAGGGACAGGCATTCACGGGTGTCCGGCAGGCCGCCGCTCATATCCAGCGCCTGGCCGACCGTCACGTCGGCAAGCGGCGAGACGAGTTCGGGCAGATGTTGCCCAAGCCGGTCGTCGAGCTTGATGATGTCGTCATGGCCGAGAACCATGGCACAGAAGAAATGCTTGGTGACCGAGGCATAGCGAACGACGCTTTCGGCCGAGAATGGCGCAAACGTTGCCAGGCTTTCGACGCCGCGCGCATGCGAAAAGCGGATGCCGCTATCGTCGAAACCGACGATGGCGCCGCCCGGTTCGTTCTCCGCCCACTGCTTGGCGAATCCTTCGGCTGCGGCGGATGCGGCGTGCCAATCGAAATGTGCCGGCATGTTTTCTTCCATTGTCCTAGTTGTCACCAAGGGGCGAAGTCAGGCCGGTTCTTCCAGCCCGACGCTCAGCATACGCAACTCCGTCGTATGGGCATGGTGTGTCTTGCCGGTCCTCAGGTCCTGCGCGCTCAGTTGCTCCACCATTTCGCCGTTCAGCATGACGCCGACCTGACCACAGAGATGGGCGATCACGGCCAGGTTGTGGCTGACGAGAATGTAGGTGAGGTTTCGCGCTGCGCGAAGATCGGACAATAGGTTGAGGATTTCCGCCTGCACCGAAACGTCGAGCGCGCTCGTCGGCTCGTCGAGCAGCAGCACCTGCGGGTCGGCAATCAGTGCCCGGGCGATCGCCACCCGCTGGCGCTGACCGCCGGAAAGCTGGTGCGGAAACCGGAAGCGGGCCGCCTGCGGCAGCGCCACATCGGAAAGCGCCTGGACGATCCGCTTGTCGATATTGTCCATGCCGTGCACGAGCGGCAATTCGCTGAGAATACGGTCGATCGTCTGGCGTGGATGCAGCGAGCCGTAAGGGTCCTGGAACACCATCTGCACCCGGCGGAAGAAGGCGGGTGGGCGCTTCAGTGCCGCCGCTTCACCGCCAAAGGCGATGCGACCGTCCCAGCTTTCATTGAGCCCGGCCATCGCCCTGAGGATCGTGGATTTGCCCGAGCCACTTTCGCCGACGATGCCGAAGCTGTCGCCCTTCTTCACCGAAAACGAGACACCTTTGACGACTTCGCGGTCGCCGAACCTTATGCGGAGATTTTCAACGTCGATCATGCGGTGAGCCACGATGCATCGCGGTTGAGAACAGGCAGCCGGTCCCTGGGATGCGTGAGGGAAGGCATGCAGTTGAGGAGCCCCTTGGTATAGGGGTGGCGAGCGTTCAGCAGCTCCGATGCCTTCAGCTCTTCCATCACCCGCCCGGAATACATCACCGCGACGCGGTCGCAGAAATGCGAAACAAGCGGCAGGTCGTGGCTGATGAGAATGAGGCCCATGTTGCGCTCCGACACCAATTCCTCGATCAGCCGCAGGATTTCTGCCTGCACGGTAGCATCGAGCGCGCTCGTCGGTTCGTCGGCGATCAGCAGTTCCGGATCGGGTGCCAGCATCATCGCGATCATCACCCGCTGGCCCATGCCGCCCGAGACTTCGTGCGGGTAGGCGGCGGCGACTTCGCGCGGGTTGCGGATCTTCACCTGGTCGAGAAGGTGGACTGCCGCCTCGAGCGCCTGCTTCTTGCTGCCGCCCTTGTGGGCGCGCCAGGCTTCAGACACCTGCCGGCCGATGTTCATCACCGGGTTCAGCGAGTATTTCGGATCCTGCAGGATGAAGCCCGCCCGCTTGCCGCGGATCTGCCGCATCTGCTTTTCAGAGGCTGAGAGCACGTCGATGCCGTCGAAGGACAATCGGTCGGCGGTGATCGCGGCATTGCTGGGCAACAGCTTCATCAGCGCCCGCGCTGTCAGGCTCTTTCCCGAGCCGGATTCGCCGACGATGCCGAGTTTCTCCGCGCCGAGTGAAAGCGAGATGCCGCGCACCGCCTCGAAGCGCGAGGAGCGGTTCTCGAAGGCGATGCGGAGGTTCTGGATATCAACCAGCATGGCTCAGTCTCCCTTCGGATCGAGCACGTCGCGCAACCCGTCTCCGAGGAAGTTGAAGGCGAGCGACACGAGGAAGATCGCGATGCCCGGCACGGTCGCAACCCACCACTGGTCGAAGATGAAGCGCTTGGCGGTGGCAATCATCGCGCCCCACTCGGGTGACGGCGGCTGCGCGCCCATGCCGAGGAAGCCGAGGCTTGCCGCGGTGATGATGATCGAGCTCATGTCGAGCGTGATGCGCACGATCAGGCTGGGCACGCAGAGCGGCGCTGCATGGCGCATGATGATGCGCCATGGCGACGCACCGGTCAGCCGGCAGGCGGCGATGAAATCGCTGCGGCGTACCGTCATGGTTTCGGCACGGGCGAGACGCGCATAGGGCGGCCAGGCAGTAAGCGCGATGGCGAGAACGGCGCTCTCGACACCTGGCTTCAGCGCCGCGACGAAGGCAAGCGCGAGAATGAGCCTCGGGAAGGCGAGAAACACGTCGGTGACCCGCATCAGCACCGTATCGACGATGCCGCCGAAATAACCGGCAATGCAGCCGACAGCGAGCCCGATCGGCGCCACCAGAACGACCACGGAAACCACCATGCCGAGCGTCACGCGACCGCCGAAGAGGATGCGCGAGAAGATGTCGCGGCCGAGTTCGTCGGTGCCGAGCCAATGGGCAGCACTTGGGGCGGCAAGCCGGTTGGCCAGGTTCTGGATCGCCGGATCGTGCGGCGCCAGTACCGGCGCAAACACGGCAAGCAGCGAAAAGACGAGGATGATCGTCAGCCCGATCATCGCCAGCGGGTTGGACCTGAGCTTCAGCCAGATTCGATAGCGATGACCCCAGGAGGCCTGGGTGCGGGAGGCGGGCGTTTCATCCAGCGCCCAGTTTCGAAAGGTCGTAAGCATCATCGGACGCGGGGATCCAGTACACGATAGAGAAGGTCGGCGATGAGGTTGAGGCCGACATAGATGAGGCCGATCAGCAGGGTCGCTCCGACCACGGGGTTCATGTCGGCGTTCATCAGCGACACCGTCAGGTATTGGCCGAGGCCCGGCCAGCTGAACACGGTTTCGGTAACGACGGCGCCTTCGAGAAGTCCGGCATAGGTCAGCGCCAAGACTGTCACCAGTTGCACGGCTACCGTCGGGAAGGCGTGGCTCCAGATGACGGTCGATGCGGAGAGACCCTTGGCGCGCGCGGTGATGACGAACTCGCCCTTCAGCGCATCGACCATGAAGGCTCGGGTCATGCGGGTGATGTAGGCCATGCTGAAATAGGCGAGAATGCAGACCGGCTGCGCCATGTGCGCCACGGCGTCACGGAAAGCATCCCAGTCGCCGGCGATCAGTGTATCGATCGTCAACAGGCCGGTGACCGGATCGATCATGCCGTCGAAGATCACGTCCTGGCGGCCGGGTCCCGGTGCCACGCCAAGCGTCGCGTAGAAGATCAACAGCGAGATCAGCGACAGCATGAACACCGGAACGGAATGACCGGCGAGGCAGACGACGCGGATCGCCTGATCGACGAACTTGCCCTGCCGGACGGCCGCCCAGACGCCGAGCGGAATGCCGATTGCCGCCGACAGCAGCAGCGCCGCCGTCGCCAGCTCCAGCGTAGCCGGGAAGAACCGGGCGATATCGGTCGCAACCGGGTTGCGTGTCAGGATCGAGATGCCGAGATCACCGTGCAGCAATTGCCAGAGATAACGGAAGAACTGCACGATCAGCGGCTGGTCGAGGCCCATTTCGATGCGCGCGCGGGTGATCACCGCCTCGGAGGCGTTGTCGCCGACCGCGGCAATCACCGGGTCGACGGGCATGACGCGGCCGATCATGAAGGTGACGATCGTCAGGCCGAGCAGCGTCAGGAAGACGCTGCTCAACGTGGCGGAAAAGCTTCGGATACGCTTGTTCAAGCCTTGGACGCCTCTGCATAGGAATGGGAGTCCGACAGCGTGCCGAGCCGGATGCCGGCAACAGACTTGCGGCAGGCGGCCGTGGTCGTCGTCTGCAGCATGAAGATGAAGGGGCTGTGCTCCATATGGGCGCGCTGCAGCTCCTCGTAGAGCGCGATGCGCTTTGCCGGATCCTGCTCGTCGCGGGCGGCCTCGGCCTTCTTTGCCATCTCGGCGTCCTGCCAGGATGAGCGCCACAGGAAGGGGCGCGACTTGGCATCATCCGAATTGTCGGGGTTGATGTTGAAGACGTCGGCATTGGCGTGCGGGTCGAAGTAGTCCGATCCCCAGGCCGAGAGCGCCATCTGGTGCTCACGGGCGCGCATCTTGGTCAGCACCTGGCGGTTCTCGGCCGCCTGGAGCTGCACGCGGATGCCGATTTCGGCAAGGTTTGCCTGGATCGCCTGCGCCAGATCCGGATAGGGCTGTGCCGAATAATGATCCATCACGATGTCGAAACCGCCTTCGAGGCCCGCCTCGGCCATCAGCGCCTTGGCCCTGGCCACATCCTTCGTAAACGGCGTATCGTTGACGACGCCCGGATAGCCCTCGGGCAGGAAGCTCTGGTGGATCTTGTGGGTGAGGGGCACGATGTTTTCCTGCATGCCCTTGTAGTCAAGTGCGTGCTTGATCGCCTGCCAGACCTCAGGCTTTGCGAGGTTTGCCTGCTTCTGGTTGAGCGAGATCAGCACGAGCGAGGCGACGCCCTTGCGAACCAGCGTGTAGTTCTCGTCGCCCTGCAGGGTGCGCAGCTGTTCGGAGCTGAGGTTGCGGGCGATGTCGGCGTCGCCCTTCTGCAGCATCAGCAGCTGCGACGACGGGTCGGCAACGTGGCGTAGGATGATGCGCTTGATATTGCCCTTGTAGGGGCCGTTCGGATTGACCGTCAGCGCGACGCTCTCGCTCGGCTTCCAGGACTGCAGCGCGAACTCGCCCGAACCGGCGGTGTTCTTCTGCAGCCAGGCGTTGCCGAGGTCGCCGTCGACTTCGTTTTCGAGCGCGGCCTTCTTCTCGACGATGCTGCCGACATTGGCCGAGAGGCAGTAGAGCAGGAAGGAGAGCGATGCCGGCTCCTCGAGCGTCAGGCGTAGGGTCGAAGCATCGACGGCGACGATGCGCTCTTCGACATTCTCCGGCGTGAAGCCGAACTGGGCGATGATGAAGGCCGGGCCTTTGTTCATCTTGATGGCGCGCTGCAGCGAGAAGGCCGCATCTTCTGACGTAACCGGCGCGCCGCTGGCAAAGGTTGCGCCTGCGCGAAGCTTGAAGGTGAAGACCTTGCTGTCGGCATCGGTTTCCCAGGATTCAGCCAGGATCGGGTCGACCTTGTTGGCATCATCAAGGTTGGGATGAACGAGCTTCTGGTAGATATTGCCGCAGATTTCGCTGCCGACTGCCTCGAAGCTCTCATGCGGATCGAGGCTGGTCATGTTGTCGAGCTGCTGAGCGACAACCAGAATGTCCTTCGGCGTTTCGGCGAAGGCCGGAACCAGGCTGACATAGGACAGAAACGGCACGGCAGCGCCGCCGATCAACAGGTTGCGTCTGGAAATCATCGGAAATATCCCCTTCTCGGACTTAACGTCATGCGAACGGCCGTCGTGAGGTTTTCGCAGTTCACCTCACCGCCAACCGTGTTCCCTTGTTAGTGGCCGGATTAAGCACAACATGGCTTGGTGCTACCAATTCCGATTTCGGCAGGGCCTATGCATGGTTTGCATTTGCGCCGATGGACGGCTTTCCCCTAGGGCTGTCAGATGATTATGTTCGCGCGCGACGGCCAGTTTGAGTCGTGCGCAGTCGGCCGCCGTGGGCGGCAAACAAGTTGAAAGGCGGTCCCCAATTGGCAACACAGGCGAAAATTCCGGTCTTCGATGGACATAACGATGTGTTGTCCCGCTTGTGGCACTCGCAGCAGGCAGACGCCGAGGCCCGCTTCGTTGACGGCGGCGGCAGCGGTCATATCGATCTCGTCAAGGCGGAAAAAGGTGGGCTCGCCGGTGGTCTTTGCGCTGTCTATGTCGCGTCGCCCAGCATGCAGAAGGATGCTAATGGCGATTTCGCAACGCCGGATCAGCAGGATGCGCTGAAGAGCACGCTCGGCATGGCAAGCCTGCTCATGCGGCTTGAGCGGCGAGCGAGCGGCCGTCTGAAGATCTGCCGGTCGGCAGCCGATATCCGCCAGGCCATCGCCGACGGTGTGTTCGCCTCGGTGCTCCACGTCGAAGGTGTCGAAGCCTTCGCCGCCGATCTCGATGCGCTTTACGTGCTGCACGCCGCCGGCCTGCGCACGCTCGGGCCTGTCTGGAGCCGGCCGAACATCTTTGCCTATGGTGTGCCGTTCCGTTTCCCGTCGTCGCCGGATATCGGTCCCGGCCTGACGGAAAGCGGCAAGGATCTGATCCGGGCGTGCAACGAGCTCAGGGTCATGGTCGACCTGTCGCACATGAACGAGCAGGGATTCTGGGACATTGCCGCTCTGTCCAATGCGCCGCTGGTCGCCTCGCATTCCAACGTGCATGCGCTTTGCCCGCACAGCCGCAACCTCACGGATCGCCAACTCGACGCCATCAAGGATACCGGCGGCCTTGCCGGCATCAATTTCGGCGTGTTGTTCTTGCGGTCTGATGGCATCAAGAACCCGGACACCAGCCTCGAGCTTTTGGCCGATCACATCGACTACATCGCCAACCGCATCGGCATCGATCATGTCGCGCTCGGCTCCGACTTTGACGGCACCACGATCCCCGCGGCGATGCGCGACGCGGCCGACCTGCAGCAACTGGTCGACCTGCTCCGCAAGCGAGGTTACGACGAGGCGACGCTCGCCAAGGTTTGCCACGGCAACTGGATCCGGGTGCTGGAAACGACCTGGGGCGCGTGAGATAGGGCGCGCAGCGAGCCTTATCAGTTCGCTGCGATTGCTGCTCCTGCCTCGTCGAACAGCGACGATCTCGCCGCATCAATACTGATGCCCACGGTCTCGCCGATGCGATAGGGCGTATCGGCGGGGGCGCTGACGTTGATCAACCCGAGTTTGCCGGCGCGCACGAAGACGCTGGTGTTGCCGCCAAGATATTCGCTGACCTCGACGGTGCCCCGGCAATGGCCGCTTTCGGGCGAAACCAGAGACAGATGTTCGGGCCGGGCGCCCAGATGCGCTGGCGCTGCAGCGCCGGATACTCGCAGCTGAATGCTGCCTTCGCCGGATAGGTCGAGCCCGCTA
Organism: Ensifer sp. Root31; assembly: GCF_001424825.1. NCBI lineage: Bacteria > Pseudomonadati > Pseudomonadota > Alphaproteobacteria > Hyphomicrobiales > Rhizobiaceae > Ensifer > Ensifer sp. Root31. The sequence goes on from NZ_LMCO01000015.1 coordinate 106,592, forward strand.
GCGCCGGGCTGGCAGGCCAGAAGGTTCATCTTCGGACTGCCGATGAACTGGGCGACAAACAGATTGGCGGGCGTCTGGTAGAGCGCCTGCGGGCTGCCCTGCTGCATGATGCGTCCGTCCTTCATCACCACGATCCTGTCGGCAAGTGTCATCGCCTCCACCTGATCGTGGGTGACGTAGATCATCGTCGCGCCGAGGGTGCGGTGCAGCTTGGCGATTTCGAGCCGCATGTCGACGCGTAGCGCCGCATCGAGATTGGAGAGCGGCTCGTCGAAGAGGAAACCGACGGGTTCGCGAACGATCGCTCGGCCGATCGCGACGCGCTGGCGCTGGCCGCCGGACAATTCCTTCGGGTAACGCTCGAGCAGGTGGGTGAGCTTCAAGGTCTCGGCGGCCGCCTCGACCTTGGCCTTGATCCGCCCAGTGGGCAGCTTTGCCAGCTTGAGGCCGAACCCCATGTTGCGGCGGACCGTCATGTGCGGGTAGAGCGCGTAGGACTGGAACACCATAGCGAGCTTGCGCTCGACCGGGGAGGCCGCAGTCACGTCGCGGCCGTCGATGAAGAGCTGGCCGGAGGTGGTCTCCTCCAGCCCGGCGATCATGCGCAGCAGTGTGGACTTACCGCAGCCGGAAGGGCCGACGATGACGACGAATTCGCCGTCGGCGATGTCGAGGTCGAGTTCGCGGATGATCTCCAGGTTGCCGTATTGCTTGCCGGCCTTTTTAAGTGAAATCGTAGCCATGGTTGTCTCCGAAATAAAGGTCAGCCCTTGACCGCGCCTGCTGTCATCGAGCCGCTGATCTGGCGATACATGATGAGGCCGAGCAGGACCGGCGGAAGCGCGCCGACGATCATCACGGCAGACGCCACGCCCCATTGCACGCCGCCGCCGCTGGCGGCGAAGAAGAACGATGCGCCGACGGTGATCGGCACGGCCTTGGAGGTCGTCAGCATCAGGCCGAACAGGAACTCGTTCCAGGCGGTGATGAAGCCGAAGATCAGGCTGGTGACGATGGCAGGGCGGCAGACAGGGGCGATCACCTTGAAGAGGATCTGCGTCCGGCTGGCGCCATCCATGAGCGCGGCCTCGTCGAGCTCGGCCGGCAGGTCACGGATGGCGTTGACGAGGATAACGAGCGCCAGCGGCAGGTTGACGATGGTCAGGATCAGCCCGAGGCCGAGACGGGTGTCGAGCAGCGCCAGCCACTGGAACATCATGTAGAGCGGGATCGCGAAGATGATGAGCGGAACGGCGCGCAGGTTGACGATGAACGGCAGCAGCGTCCGCTCGCCGAGCCGGCCGCGGGCAATCGCGTATGCCGCGGGAAGGGCGAGCGCCACCGCCAGCAACGTGCCGATCAAGGCGACCGAGAGACTGTTGAACAGATAGAGGAAGATGTTCAACCGGTCCGTCACCTGGAAGACCGCGAGATAGTTGTCGAGCGTTGGCGACTGCACCCAAAGGCCGGGATTGGTCGACAGCTCTCTGGTGCTCTTGAACGAGGTCGAAAGCGTTACCAGGATCGGAAAGTTCATGGCGAATGCGGCGATCGCAAACACCAGCCAGCGAAGCGTCGTGATCATCTTGTGGCTCCCTTTCGCCGGCTGGCAATGAAATTGAGGCCGTAAAGGACGGCAAAGGAGACGACGAACAGGATCACCGAGGCGGCGACCGCCTTGCCGATAGCGCCCTGCTTGAAGAAAGCCTCGTATATGTAGATCGACAGCGATGCGGTCGAACCGCCGGGGCCGCTGCCGGTCAGGACATACACATTGTCGAAGACGCGAAAGCCGTCGATGAAACGGATGAGCAGGGCGACGACGATCGTCGGCAGCATCAGCGGCAGCTCGATATACCACAGCCGATGGTGGCTCTTGGCACCGTCCATGGCCGAGGCTTCGGCGATCTCGGACGGGATCGCCTGATAGGCCATGTAGAACAACAGCAGCGCGAACGGCGTCCACTGCAGGGTCTCCACGACGACAAGCGTCCAGAAGGCCGAGCCGGGGCCGAGAAACGACAGGCTCGCACCGAAATAAGTCCAGAGGTAGTAGGGCACGGGGCCGACGAATTCATGCAGCACCAGCCGGTACATCAGGCCGACCAGTGCCGGCGCCACCATCAGCGGCAGCATCAGGATCGCCATCAGCCAGCTGCGCCGCTCGATCAGCGGCGACAGGAATATGGCGAGGAAAAGCCCGAGTGCGCATTCGAGTACGGCCGTCAGAAGGCCAAAGCGGAACGAGAACCAGCTTGCCTGCCAGAAGGCGCTGTCGCTCCACACGGCTACGAAATTCTCGAAGCCCGACAACTCGGGCTGACGCAACGTCTCGAACGAGACGTCGGACACCGAATAGATCAGGTTGACGATCGCTGGAAAGCCGAGAAAGACGAGCAGGAACAGCACCACTGGCGTGGCGAGCAACTTGAATTCCTGGACAAGGGGGCGTTGCGAGGCTTTCGTCATCGGACCGATCTGTGTCTACCTGTCTTAGGGTGTCGGCGGCCACGGAGAGACAGTTTCCCGGCGGGCGCCTGTCACTCCTTGACTACCGGTATTGCCGAAGGGCACCGGCGACAGTCACCCGCCGCCAGTGCTTTCGCTTATTTCAGCAGTTCGGCCATGCCCTTTTCGGTATTGGCGAGCGCGTCGTCGATCGATTGCTGGCCGGACCAGTAACCGGTGAACTCCTTGGCCTGCAGTTCATAGACCGAGAGCGCCTTGGCCGAGGTGCCGCCGTTCATGACATAACCGTACTTGCCGGCGAACTCGCCGAGCTTGACGAGGTCCGGTCGTGCCTCGGCGACTTCGGCCACCACCTCCGGCGTCAGTGCCGGTGCGCCGTTGTTTTTCGCGTAGATCAGTGCTGCTTCCTTGGACGACAGCCATTTCAGAAACAGGGCCGCCCCTTCCTTGTTCTCGGCGTTCTTGTTGAGACCGAAGCCAAGGCCGTGGATATGGGTGAAGCGCCCTTCCGGACCGGCGGGAGGGGCTACGGTATCGGTGACCTCGGCCACAGTGGGTGACTTTTCCTTACTGGTCAGATCGCCGGCGGCGGCGTTCCATTGCAGCATGGCCGCCACCTGACCGGAAGCAAAGGCCGCGTTCGCTTCCGCAAACTCGTAGGAGAGCGAGTCGCGCGGGGTTGCGCCGTTGTCATAGAGCAGCTTGTAGATTTCCAGGCCCTTGCGATAGGCGTCGGAATTGACGGTGATCTTGCCGCTGTCGTCCATCCAGTTGGCGCCGTAGGCACGCGGCACCGACTGCCAGATCATGATGTTGAACAGCAGGTTCTTGAGCTGCAGCACGGTGCCGTAGCGCGTCGGGCTGTCCGGATTGACGGCTTGCGTGAAGTAAAGCGCCGTTGCGGCATAGTCGTCCCAGGTCCATTCGTCCGGAGCCTTCGGCTCCAGCTTCTTGCCCAGGTATTTCTCCGAGATCTCCGCATATTTCGCCTTTGCCGCATCGTCCTTCATCAGGGCGTCGATGAGGTCCTTGCGGAAATACATGAAATGCAGCGACAGGTCGGTCGGCACGCCGTACTGCTTGCCTTCATACTGCATCGTCGAAAGCACCGAGTCGCCATAGACGGCCTTGGCCTCTTCAGACAGTACGACCGGCTCCATGAACGGCGCGTAGCGGCCGATCGAGTAGGTGGCGAGCAGGTTGAGGTCGAATGCCTTGGAGCCGGCGGCAAGGTCGGCCTGCAGCTTGTCCCAGAAGCCCTCACGGTTGAAGAACAGCAGCTCGACCTTGTCCTTGTCGGCAACGTCGGGCTTTGCGTTGTAGGTGTCAGCGGCGGCGCGCAGCGCCACTTCCTCCGGGCCGCCGGGCCAGCCGAGCACGGTGACTTCTGCCAGTGTCGGGCTTGCCAGAAGGCCGGCGATACTGGCTGCGAGCAGCGCTCCTCGTTTCATGGTCGCAAGTGTCATCTTTGGTTCTCCCTCAAAGTTGTTGTTGACGCTCTGCAAGATCTGCGATTCCGACCACGCCAGCGTTCTCCCCGAGTTCGGCGGCGTGGATCGATGGCTTGAGGCGCGGCGGAAGGTCGCCCAGCGCGCGCTCGATGGATGTCAGGTAGCCCGGCGCCAGCCCAATGCCGCCGCCGATGACGATGCGCTTCGGATCGAGCGCGAGTTGAATATTGCGGCACAGCAAAGCCGTTTGGCGTGCCGAGGCCTCGACGATCCGGCGCGCCCACTCCTGCCCGGCGTCGGCCGCTGCAAAGACCTCGCGGGCGGTGGCATCCTTTTGATGGACGCTGGCCTCCCCGGCTATCCAATGGCCGGAAACCTGGCCTTCGAGCGTATGGTGCGTCGCCTCATCAAGGCGGAACTGGCCAAAGTGCCCGGCAAGGCCCCCGAGCAGACGGCCGTTGACGACGATGCCGCCACCAATGCCTGTTGAAACCGTGAGGAAAACCATGTCCTCGCGCCGGCCGGCGCCGAAGCTGAACTCGCCCCAGGCCGCCGCCTGGGCGTCGTTGGCGGCAAGGACGGGCGAGCCCGAAAGTGCCGCGACCACGTCGGTCAGCGGGAAGCGATCGGGGATATCGAGCGTGTTGCGGTTGAGCGCCGACCAATGGCCATCGTCGACGATGCCAGTAACGGCGACGCCGACCTTGTCGTAGCGACCGTTCCACATGGTGATGGCGTCGAACAAAGCCTGCAGCCATTCGGCCGGATCGCCGCCGCGGGGTGTCGCCATCTTGTGCGTTTCGAGAACGGTCCGGTCGCGCACCAGCGCCGCCAGCATCTTCGTGCCGCCAAGGTCGATGGAGAGGGTGGCCTGCGCCTGCGCCATCACATTCATGCCCCGCTCGATGCCAGGGTTTCGTCGAGCGCTGTGCGAAACCAGGAGGTCACGTGTTCCGGCCGGGTAATGGCGGAGCCGACAACGACGGTGAAGGCGCCGACCCGCAGCGCTTGCGACGCCTGTTCCGGGGTGCGGACGCAGCCTTCCGCAACGACGAAGGGTGTGAGCCTGCGCATGGCGGCAATGAGCGCGAAGTCCGGTTCGGTCGGCTCCACCGGTCCGGTGTAGCCGGCGAGTGTCGAGCCGACGATTTCGGCGCCTTCGCGCAAGGCCTGCGCTGCGTCGCTGCTGACAGAGCAATCGGCCATGGCGATCTTTCCTGTTGCCTGGATGCGCTCGATCAGGCGCCTGGTCTCGACCGGGCGCGTCCGTTGCGTGGCGTCATAGGCGATGATATCCGCGCCCGCCGCGGCCAATGCATCTACATCCTCGATCAGCGGCGTGATGCGAACAGGCGAGGTCGTCAGGTCGCGCTTGACGAGGCCGATGATCGGCCGGTCGGTCGCCTGGCGAACGGCGCGGACGTAGTCGGCAGATTCGATCCGGAGCGCCGCCGCACCGCCATTAAGCGCCGCCAAGGCGAAGCCGACGACCATCGCCGCGTTGTCCATGACGCCGCCTTTGACCGGCTGGCAGGAAACGATCAGTCCGTTCTTCAGGCTTTGGATCTCGAATGTCACGCCGGCTCCTCTGGCGCGGGTAACGACCTTTGGCGATATCAGCCGCTCCCCGCACGCATTTGCTACTCGGCCGCATCATGGCTTTGAGGCTGTGTCAGCCCGTACCGTTGCGACCCGATCAGGCCATTACGGTAACAGGGCAAGACCAGATTGCAACAGGAAGTAAACTGGTATTATCGCATCAATTCGATGACGAAGTCGTAGACGTCGCCGCGATATTTGGTCTGGGTAAACTCGACGATCTGGCCGTCGGCGAGGAAGCAGCGGCGCTCCATGATCAAAAGGCTGGTGCCTTCGGGTGTCGCGAGCAGGCGGCGTTCTTCCTCGCTCGCCGGCTTTGCCTGCATGCGCTGCAGCGCCCGGACGGGAAGGGCGCCATGGGCGGCCAGATACTCGTAGAGCGAGGCGCCGATCGCCTCAGGCTGCGGCACGAAACGGGCGGGGAGTGCCGCGGTCTCGATGGCAATCGGGGTGTTGTCGGCGGTGCGCAGCCGCCGCAGGCGAACGATCTTTTCGCTGACGGGAATGCCGAGCGCCATCATCTCTGCCGGCGACGGGCGGCTGATCTCCCGCGAAATCCAGACGCATCCGGGTTCGAGCCCGCGCGACCGCATATCCTCCGAAAAGCTTGTCATCGTCGCCAGCGATTTTTCGACACGCGAAGAGACGACGGTCTTTGCGCCCTGGCGCCGATCCAATAGCCCTTCGGCGACCAGGCCCTCAATGGCTTTTCTCACTGTCACGCGCGATATCGCCAGACCCTCGCTCAGGTCCCGCTCGCTCGGAATGACTGCACCATGCCGTATGACGGAGGCGCCGATCGCCGCCTTGATCGCTTCGCCGAGCCGGCGGTAGAGCGGCTCGCCGCTCTCGCCGGACATGGTCTGCAACAGAAAATCGAGAGTTGCTTGATCGCTCATGGAGACACCTGCTTGAGATGCCTCCTTATGCAATATTTTTGCCCGGTGTTAAACTGGTATTGTACTGGGGGCCGAATTTTACGGCTTTTACCAAGCCGGTGCACGGCTCGACCGTTTATCAAGCCAGACTCAACGTCTGGCCTGCGGTGCCTGCACGATCGCCGCGACGATGAGGCGTACCAGTGGCAGCACGAGCAGCAGGCTTGGAAACGCCACCAGCCACGAAATGCCCCAGGCCTTCATCCACAGGGAGAACAGATCGGCTCTGAAGCCGGCATTGGCCGTGGTCGAGACGGCCGAGACGAGGCAGGACATCAGCACCGACAGCACCAGTGGCATGGCGACGGCGTTATAGCGCGGAGGAAGTTTCTTCGGCATTTGGGTCATGCTCCGGTTTCAAGGTTCAGGCGTGGGGCTGAAGGCGGGGATTGGCGCCGGCCGCCAGCTCTTCGATGAAGGACTGCAGGCTCCGGGGTTCCCGCCCAAGAGCGGCCCTGAGCGACAGGCTGTTGCCGCCAAGGCCGACGGCTGCGTAGTGCTCATAAACCTTGGCGAGCAGGCCTAGCTGGTGCTCGGTGTATTTTGCCCGCGCCGGAGCGGCCCATTCGTGGAAGCCGATCTCACCGGCCGCGATCGGCCGGCCAAGCGCCTTTGCCATCATCTCGGCGATCTCTTCCCTGTTGTGGCGACCATCGGCGCAGAGCTCGAGGCTGGCGTAGGCGAGCCGGTCCTCGGTCAGCGCGATCGCCGCCACCTCGGCGACGTCACGATAGTCGACGCGTGCCACACGCGCGGTCTTCGGAAAGGGTTCGGAAAAGACGCCCTGTTCGACGACGGTCGGCCAGGCTGAGCGGATGTTCTGCATGAAGTTTGCCGGGTGCAGGATGGTGTATTCGAGATTGGACGAATAGAGCGCATCCTCGACCGGTATCTTGGCAGCATGGTTCTTCAGCCGCGTGTTCGTCGGCTGAATGACCGAGGAGAAGAGGAACTTCCTCACGCCCGCACGGACCGACGCGTCGACCATCGCGATGCCCATCGCCGTTTCGTCCGGCGCGAAAGCCGGTCCGAGATGAAAGACGCCGTCGACGCCCTGCAGTGCGATGTCGAGGCTGTCGCGATCTCTAAGGTCGCCGACCGCAACCTGTCGGGCGCCAAGTGATTGCGCCAGGCCGATATTGGACTGATCCCTGATCAGGGCGCGCAAGACGGCGCCGCGGCGGACCAGTTCGGGCATGACAGGCCCGGCAAACCGGCCGGTTGCCCCGACGACAAGTATCCTATTTCCGGTCGCTTTCTTGCCTCTCGCTGTCATGCGATTTCGCCTTCCTGTGCTCGTCACTTCAATGTGAACGCAGATTATCGTTCGGCAAAAATTTGGACAATCATCCAAAAATGTGATTTATTCTCTACAAAAGCGGGATAATGGAATGAGCCGTATCGAAGACCTGGAAGTGTTCGTCGCCGTGGTGGAACTCGGCAGCCTGACGGCGGCGGCCAGCCGTCTTGCGCGGCCGTTGCAAACCGTCAGCCGTGCGCTTGCCGCTCTTGAAGACGATATTGGCGTGGAACTCATCCACCGCACGACGCGCCGCTCGACGCCGAGCGAGGCTGGCGAAATCTTCTATCGCCGGATCAAACCTGCCGTCGATGAAATCCGCGAAGCCAGGCTTGAGGCGGCACAGCGACGGATGGAGCCTTCAGGCGTGCTGCGGATCGGCGCGCCAGCGCTGTTTGCCCCGCGCTTCCTGATGCCGATCGTCGCCGAGTACATGCGGAAACATCGAAAGGTCGAGGTCGAACTCGACCTTTCCGATGCGTTCGTCGACCTCGCAGACGGCGGGCTCGACATGGTGGTGCGGATTGGAGACCTTGCTGACTCCGGTCTGATGGGAAAGCGATTGGGCGCGCTGCGCCGTGTGGTTTTCGGCACGCCGTCCTATTTCGCCGACCATGGCCGGCCGATGCATCCAAATGAACTCAAGCAGCACAATTGTGTCGTTCGTTCAGGTGGCGACCGGCCCGGCGCGTGGATGTTCTCGATCGACGGCAAGCCGCGTGAGGTCAAAGTAGCCGGCCCGTTGCGGGTAAACGCCATGACGGCAATCTATGCCGCCGTCTGCGAGGGGCTCGGTCTTGGCTACTCTCCGCTCTGGCAGATCGAGCACTTGATCGCCGAGGGTCGGGTCGAGATTGTACTTCAAGAGTTCGAGCCTGCGCCCGTTCCGATCCACGTGCTGTGGCGCGAGGGCAGGGTGCCGACGGCAAAGGTCCGGACATTTATCGACCTCCTCAGCAAACGGCTCAAACTCGATCATCTCTGACGGAGGCTGCGCACCTGCCGTCTACTTCGCGAACTTCTTTGCGCCGGCTACGCACAGCACGATGGCGCCGGTGACAGCCAGCATAGCCCAGCTAACCGGCTCGTGGAGAAGCGCTGCAGCAAGCGTGAGGCCGAAGAACGGTTGAAGCAGCTGCAACTGTCCGACGCCGGCGACGCCGCCAAGCGCGAGTCCGCGATACCAGAAGACGAAGCCGATCAGCATGCTGAAGACCGAGACATAGGCAAGCCCGGTCCAGGCCGCGCCATTCACCATCTCGAAGGACGGCGGGTTCGTGAAGAGGCCGATACCGATCATGACCGGCAGCGACAGTACCAGCGCCCAGCAGATCACTTGCCAGCCGCCGAGCTTGCGCGACAGGCTTGCTCCCTCGGCATAACCAAGACCGCAGACGATGATTGCGGCAAGCATCAGGAGGTCGCCGACCGGCGAGGCCGAAAAGCCCTGCGTGAGCGCGAAACCGGCAACCAGTGCACTGCCGAGGCAGGAAAACAGCCAGAAGGCCGGATGCGGTCGCTCGCCGCCGCGAAGCACGCCGAAGACTGCGGTCGCCAAGGGCAACAATCCGACGAAGACGATCGAATGGGCCGATGTCACATGCTCAAGCGCCAGCGCGGTCAGCAGCGGAAAACCGAGTACGACGCCGAAGGCAACGATCGCCAACGAGAAGAGATCGGCACGTGTCGGCTTGGGTTGGCGAAAGACAAGGAGCAGGCAGAGCGCAAGTGCACCGGCGATGGCCGCGCGCGCGACCGTCAGGAACACCGGGTCGAAGTCCATGACGGCAGCGCGTGTGGCCGGCAGCGAGCCGCTGAAAATCAACACACCCAGAAAGCCGTTTATCCAGCCGGTCGTCGTTCTGTCCATTGTCGTCTCCAATGAAAGAACACAAGGGGCAAAACGCCTTCGATTGGCGGCTTTTCCTTGGGTTCGGTTGGTTATTGATCGGCATTTTCGCCGATCGGCTAAATCTCTTCCTTCCGCGCGACAGGCATCT
>NZ_LMCO01000016.1:0-36572 GCF_001424825.1 Ensifer sp. Root31
CGCGGCACCCACGCTGGACCTTCCACTTCGTTCCGACATCCTGTTCCTGGCTGAACGCCGTCGAGGGGTTCTTCGCTAAGCTCACCCGGCGACGACTGAGAAATGGCGTCTTCCATTCCGTTGTTGATCTTCAGGCAGCCATCAACCGCTTTATCAAAGAGCACAACGAACAGCCCAAGCCATTCATCTGGAAAGCAGACCCTGACGACATCATCGCAGCCGTCAGACGAGGGCACCAAGTGTTGGAATCAATCGACTAGTTGCGGCCGGTATCACCATCACATCTGCGCGCTTCGCAGTTGACTTTCAGCCACATCTGGCGGCAAGGCTTTGCAAAGCGAGATACGGAGCCTGATGATGTCGAAACCTGTCGTTGCCATCCCCTGCGATTTCCGCGAATTCGACGGCAATGTTTGGCATGTCGTTGCCAACCAGTATGTCCGTGCCGCCGTCGAAGGCGCCGGCGTCATGCCCTTCCTCATTCCGGCGCTTGAGACCGGCAACGATATCGACGAGATCCTCGATCGCGTCGACGGCGTGCTGGCAAGCGGCGCCCGATCCAACGTTCATCCCTCGCTCTACGGCCGCGAGGCCAAGGACACCGACGGCCCCTTCGATCCTGGCCGCGATGCCACCAGCCTGCCGTTGATCCGGCGCGCGCTCGAGCGCGGCGTTCCGCTGTTTGCCATCTGCCGCGGCATCCAGGAGCTCAACGTTGCCCTCGGTGGCACGCTCGCAAGCGAAATCCAGGAGCAGCCGGGTGTCTGGGATCACCGCAAGCCCGACGTTTCCGAGCTGGATGTCGCCTACGGCATCCGCCAGGACGTGATCGTCAAGGAAGGCAGCTGTCTTGCGCCGGTGCTGGGTGCCGGTCGCGTTCGCGTCAATTCCCTGCATCGCCAGGCCATCGGCGCAACGGCGCCGCGCCTCGCCGTCGAAGCCGTTGCCGACGATGGCACCATCGAGGCGGTCTCGGTGATTGGCGCCAAGGCGTTCGCCGTCGGCGTGCAATGGCATCCGGAATACTGGGTGCGGACGGACGCACCGTCGGCGAGCCTGTTCAGGGCTTTCGGCGATGCCGTGCGCGCCTACGCGGCGCGGCGCATGGCCGCCTAGGGCATTTCCAGGAAAAGTGCGAAGCGGTTTTCCATCAGCAAATGCGCAAAAACAAAGAGATGGAGCGTTTCTGCACCTCCGTCTGAACCGGCAACGCTTTAACCGGCTCGGCGCGTGAACGGCGTTTCCGGCACTGGCGTCAGTGCCTTGCCGGTCGAAAACCAGGCCATGAGGTTATCGACCACCAGATCCGCCATGGCGTTGCGGGTAACAACCGAAGCCGACGCCACATGCGGCAACAGCGAAACATTCGGCAACCCCAGCAGCGCATCGGGCACATGCGGTTCGTTGTCGAAAACGTCGAGCCCCGCCCCCGCAATCACACCGGCCTGAAGTGCTGAGACCAGCACTGCCTCGTCAACCGTCGAGCCGCGCCCGACATTGATCAGGACGCCATTGCTTCCCAGTGCCGAAAGCACCGCGGCGTTGACCGTCTTTCGTGTCGCCTCCGTTCCCGGAACAATGACAACAAGCGTATCGACGGCGGCGGCAAGCCGTTCGAGCGTCGGGTGATAGGCATAGGCAAGCCCATCGCGTGGGCTGCGCGTATGGTAGGCGACCGAGACGCCGAAGGCTTCGAGCCGCTTGGCAATGGCAAGCCCGATGCGTCCGAGGCCGTAAAGCCCGACCGTGCGACCCCGCAATGACAAGGGCGAAAGCGCAAAGGCGCCATCCCGCACCCAACGCCCCTGGCGCAGCCACTGTTCCGCCTGCGGCAGCAGGCGCAGCGTGTTGATGAGCAGGCCGATGGCGGTATCGGCGACCTCTTCGCTCAGAACGTCAGGCGTGTTGGTGACGACGATGCCCTTGGAGGCGGCATGTTTCACGTCGACCCCGTCATAACCGACACCGAAATTGGCAACGATCTCAAGACCGGGCAGCGCATCCATCAGACCGGCGGGAACGCGGCCAGAGACGGCGATACCCCTGATATCGGCCATGTCTGCCGTCACAAGGTCAGGGTCCGCACGGTCCAGCCGCACGATCTCGAACATCTCGGGCAACCGCAGCAGCACCTGTTCGTTGATTTTTCCGGGCACGAGGATGCGGGGAAGGCTCGCGGACATGGGCACTCCTGGTATTAAAGCGCGTCGCGATCTCCAGGATTCGCTTGCCGCACTTTAGGTTCTTGCTTTTGTGCATGTCGCCTTCGCAAAACCGCTGCACACTTTTGCGCGACATGCATTAGGGATTTCTTCAGGCGGTGACGCGCAACGGGCCTGTCGACTGGCGGATGCGCATTTCCGGCTTGATCAGGTGGATGCCGTCGGGTTCGTGGCTGCCGGAAAGCTTGTCGAGAAGTGCGCGTGCCGCACTGCGGCCGACATCGGCCTGGCCGTTCCAGACGGTGGTCAGCGCCGGTGTCGCGATCGAGGCCTCCTCGAGGTCGTCATAGCCGGTGACGGAGATATCGACGCCTGGAACAAGGCCCGCACGCGCGATGCCGTTCATCATGCCGATCGCCACCAGATCGTTCCAGCAGACGACTGCGGTCGGCTTCTGCGGCAGCGACAGCAGATGCACAGCCGCCTCGAAGCCGCCCTGCTTGGAGCGCGGGCCGGGAATGCGCAATTCCGGATCGACCTCGATGTTGGCCTTGCGCAGCGCGTTGACATAACCCTGATAGCGGTCGCGACCGGTCGAGGTCTGGTCGGTGCCGCCGACCATGGCGATGCAGCGATGGCCAAGGCCGATCAGATGGTTGGTCGCCAGCGAGATGCCATAGGCGTCGTCGCCGCGGAAGATCGGCACGTCGAGCCCCTCAATCGAACGGGCGATCAGGATCGCCGGCATGCCGTTGTCCTCGGCAAGCTGGATATCTTCCGGCGGCGTGCCGATCGCCGGCGACATGATGACGCCGTCGCCGCCGAGCTGCAGCAGCGTTTCGATAAAATCGCGCTGCTTGTCGACCGAATCGTAATGGTTGGAGAGGATGAAGGTCTGCTTGTCGCGGTCGAGCTCCGCTTCGATCGCCTTCAGGATTTCCCCGTAGAACGGGTTCATGATGTCGTGCACGACGACGCCGATGATGCCGGACCGGGAGGTTCTGAGGCTGGCAGCGCGGCGGTTATAGATATAACCGAGTGCGCGGGCCTGCTCCTTGATCTTATCGCGTGTGAGGGTCGCCACCAATGGGCTGTCACGCAATGCCAGGGATACTGTTGCCGTCGAAAGACCGAGTGTTTCCGCGATCGTCGAAAGCTTGACTTTTTGCGCCACGATGCCCCCTGTTTAAGCCTAGTTGCCTACCCTCAAATTTAAATCCTATTTAAACTGTTTAAATCGCCGCCGCAATATGCCGCGAAACAAGGCTCAGTCGGCTGCGCGTGCCGCCTGCAGGTTGCTGTCGACAGCCCGCAAAAGCTTCATCAGCGTGCGCACCTGCTTGTCGGTCAGTCCGCGCGTCGCAAGGTTTTCCGAATGCTGGCCGGCCTCGGCGATCGTCTGCAGCCGGTTGCGCCCCGGTTCGGTGAGATAGACCTTGGTCAGCCGCGCATCGTCATCATCAGGGCGCCGCTCGAGGAAACCTTGCGCTTCCATGCGACCGATCGTGCGCGTCATCGTCGGCGCCTTGACGCCGAGCTTGGCGGCAAGCCCGCCCGCCGTCAGCCCGTCCATTTCGGCAAGCGCCAGCATCACACCGTCCTGGCCGGCATAGAGACCGCTTTCGAGCAGATTGCGCGACATCACCGTGCGCATCGAACGCGCCGCCTGGACAAGGATCGAGGCAAGATCGTGCGGTTCGGCGAGAAGATCGTCCTTCTTCTTGCCGTTCTTGCCCTTCTTTTCGGCCTTGTTCTTCTTGCCCATTGGACCTCCTGCCGAATCCCGCCTCAGACATTTATAGCAATACAGCTTGCGATTACGAACTGTATGACTCAAATAACATTTTTACGACAATTGACGTGAAGGATCGAAGAGAGATGTCGATGCCCCAAGCCCGATGGCAGGACAATCCGACCGATCTTCCGCAACAGGCCCGCCGCGACTGGATCGCCGTGCTGCCGCTCGGCGCCCATGAGCAGCATGGACCGCATCTGCCCTTCGATACGGACACGCTGATTGCCGAGGGTATTGTCGAACGCTGCATCGCCGCCCTGCCCGCGAACTTGCCCGTTACTTTCCTGCCGACCGAACCCGTCGGCTATTCGATCGAGCATATGGATGTGGCCGGCAGCCGGTCGCTCGGCTACGACGAAGCCGTGCGTCGCTGGCTTGGGATCGCCGAAAACCTGCACGGTCTCGGCCTCAGCAAATTCGTGATGCTGAACGCCCATGGCGGCAATTCGCCGCTGATGACGATCGTTGCGACTGAGGCGCGAGTGCGTTTCGGCATGCTGGCGGTGGCGACCAGCTGGACCCGTTTCGGCCAGCCAGATGGCTGGATCGCGCCCGAAGACAAGGCGATCGACATTCACGGCGGCGAGATCGAGACGTCGGTGATGCTGGCGCTCCATCCCGAAAAGGTCGAGATGGCGAAAGCCCGCGCCTTCCCCTCGCGCCAGAGCGACTACGCCGGACGCTTCCGGCATTTGCGCGCCTATGGCCCGCATGCCTTCGGCTGGAAGATGTCCGACCTCAACCGTGACGGTGTTGCCGGCAATGCCTCGGTGGCAACCGCGGCGCGCGGCGAACAGTTGCTGGCCCACGCGGTTACGGGCGTGATCGAGCTTTTGACCGATGTCGCCGACTTCGACATGACCGAATTCGCCTGAAGGACCGGCAGGGCGCGCCGACAAAACACTTTGTTTGTGCTTTTGCGCTATCAGCATGGACAGCAGCAAACGACGACAGGCGGCGCTAGGCCGGAACCCCATGGCGAAGATCATCGCGCTCGGCGCCTATTTCTACCAGGCCCTGATCGCCTTCGGCCTGCTGATCGTCGTCGCCCACTGGCTGGCCCCAGTCGACTATGCCGCCTATTCGCTGTTCATCTCGCTCAGCCAATTCGGCGCGATCGCCGCTTTCGAATGGGTGCGTTTCTCCTGCATGCGCTTCTATCCCGGCCAGACGGCGGAAATCGAAGCGGCGGAGCGGCGAACGATCGTTGCGGAGGCAGCGGCCTGCGCGCTTTTCTGCCTTGTCGCTGCGGCCGCGTCGCTCGCCTTCGGCGTCTCGCCGCTGGTGGCGCTGGTCGGCGGCCTCGTTGCCGTTGCGCAAGGCGGCAGCGACCTGCACCTGACCATGCTGCGCTTCCGCCAGGATTTTCGCGCCTTCTCGGTACTCCAGGGATCTCGCGCCACCATCCTGGCGGCGGGAACGTTGATCGGCGCGCTCGTATCGCCAACCTTCCTGTCGACGGTCACCGGCCTGCTTGGCGGTTATGCTCTCTACGCTCTGCTCGCAACCCTACTTTCGCGCAGATCAGGCCCGCGGCCTTCCGCCTCGCTCGACATGGCGCGCGTGCGAAAGCACCTCGTCTATGGCAGCGTTTCGGCGGGTGCCGCCAGCGCCTCGATGTTTGCACCGCTTGCGCTGAAGGCGATATTCACCTCGGTCCTCGGCCCCGGCGGCGCTGCCGGTGCGCTGCTGGCGCTCGATCTGCTGCAGCGCCCGTTCGTGCTGATCGTCTCCGCCCTCCAGGCGATCCAGTATCCCGAAATCGTCGCTGCTCACGACAAGGGCGGCGATACCCTGGCGCTTCGCCGTGAGCTCGGACAATACTACGCGCTGCTCACCAGCTTCGCGCTGATGATGGCGGCAGGCATCTTCGCCGTTCTGGTGCCGGCGACATGGCTGGTCATCAGCCCTGACCTGCAGGCCGGCTTCCTCGCGACGGCCCCGTTCGTCATTATCCTTTCGCTCGCGCGCGTTCTGACCCAGATCATGCTGCCGACACCGCTGCACTTGAAGCAGCGCCTGACCGCGATCTTCGCGCTCGCGGCCATCGACTGCGCGCTTCTCAATCTCTTCGCGCTTGCCAGCGCGTTCCTTTTGGCGCCAAGCGCCGCCACACTGATGGCAGGCGGCGCGCTCGGCGCCATATTCGCATCCTTGATCGGCCTGCGCCTGATGGCGACCTTGCCCTTCGACTTCACCTGGTCGCCGGTTCTCCTCGCCGCTGCCGGCCTTGGAGTCACCATTGTCGCCTTCGTGCTGTCTTACCGGTCCGCCACCGTCGCTACTGCCGCCGGGATTGTCATTGGTGGGGTCTGCTGCCTCTTGGCGCTCAATCGCCTGCGGCTCGGCATGCGCGCGTCAACCGCCGCGTGATCTCGGGCGCGATAGTGAACCGGGCGCGATAAGGAAAACTGAACCTCTTTCGGTTTAGATCTGGGCAAACCGAGAGGCGAAGAACACCATGAAGATCATTGTCGGAATAGCCACGGCGGGTCGCCGCGAAGTGCTGTCCGAAACACTGCTGCACCTGAGCCGGCAGGATCGCCAGGCGGACGCGATCCTCGTCTGCCCCTCGTCGCCGCAGGACGTCGATCTCGACTTTGTCAGCACGCTCGCATCGGAGATCACCCTGGTCACGGGCAGCAAGGGCTCCTGTGCGCAGCGCAACGCCATCCTCGACCACACGGGGACCGCCGATATCATCGTGTTTTTCGACGATGATTTCCTGCCCCAGTGCGATTTTCTGGCTGAAGTCGAAACCCTCTTCGAGAAGAGGGCCGACATTGCCGTGGCGACCGGCCTGGTGCTGGCCGATGGCATTCATGGCCCGGGCATCCCGGTCAAGGAAGGGTTGGAAATCCTTGCGCGCGATCGGGCAACGGGCAGACAGGCCACCCTCGAACCCGTTTACAACGCCTATGGCTGCAATATGGTTTTTCGCGTGTCGGCCATTGAAGCCGACGCCACCCGCTTCGACGAAAACCTGCCGCTTTACGGCTGGCAGGAGGATGTCGACTTCTGCCGCCGCCTCGCCCGCCACGGCCGCATTGTGCGCAGCGCCACCCTGCGCGGCGTCCATCTCGGCAACAAACGGGGACGTACTTCGGGTTTGCGCTTCGGTTACTCACAGGTGGCAAACCCGCTCTACCTTTTCCGCAAAGGCACGGTCGGTCTGGGCTGGGCATTGAAGCTTTTGAGCTCCAACATCGCCGCAAACATCGTCGGCAGTCTGAAATCTCAGGGGCTTGTCGACAGACGGGGCCGCCTTAAGGGAAACCTTATCGCCCTCGTAGATCTCCTACGCGGCAGGATAGATCCGCTGCGCACACTCGAACTCTAATCGCGCGTTCAGTTCCGAATAAGCAAGCTAGTCAGCCCTGCCCTGCGACCAGCAGGTTGAGCAGAATGACCGCGCTTGCGTTCCATGAGAACCGCATTGCATTTTCATGCCCCGAACGCCCCAGCTGTCGCCGAAGCGCATCATCGGCGGATATCTTCCGCATAACCTCGACGAGGGTTTCCGCCTTCGCCGGATCGAAATAGAGAGCCGCCTCGCCGCAGGCTTCCCTGACCGGGGGTATGTCAGCGGCCAGCACCGGGCACCCTTGTGTCATCGCCTCGAGCGGCGGGATACCGAACCCTTCATAGAGGCTCGGGAACAGGAAGGCGGTGGCGTGGCGCTGCAGCCCGGCGATCTCGGCGTCCGTCAGCCGCCCGGGAAAGATCAGGTTGCCCCGCGACGTCGGGGCGATGTCGCGAAAAACGCTGGGATCCGTACCGCCGACGACCACGAGCTTGCTGCCGGTAGCACCCAGGGCTTCGAAGGCACGCACCGCAAACTCGACGTTCTTGTTGGGCTTCAGTGTGCCGACGAGAAGGAAGAAGGGGGTCTCGGCAAGCCCCAGCTTCGCAACGATCTCCCGGTCCGGCTGAAGGTCGGAAAAGTGATCTGTGGCGTTGTAGATCACGTCAATACCCGATGCTGGAACGCGAAAGACATCCGCCAGTTCACCGCGCGAAAAATAGGAAACGGTGCCGATCTTCGCGCGACGCGTCAGGATGTAGCCGAGCGCGCCGTGGAACAGCCGGTAGCCGCGCCCGAAGGAAGCCGGATGACGGAAGAGCGTGACGTCGTGGATCACCACCACTTGGTCGGAATGCAGCACCGGTCCGCTGCCCCCGAGGCCGACCAGCGTATCGCGCCGCGTCCGCCAATAGAGCGGCCCCTGCTCCCAGAGATGGCCCGGGCCTGAGCCGAAACGCTCGATCGATATCGCCGACAGTGGCAGATCATCCGGCGCGGACGCTGGAGCCAGCAACCGCCAGCGCACATCCTTCAGCGCCGGCGGCACGTCGCCCGCGGCAATGCGGGCATCGAGCGCGCGGGTGATCTCGCGGGCAAAGCGCTGCACGCCGGTGAGCGGCTGAGTCAGGAACCGGCCGTTGATGGAAATCGTCTTCACGCATGCACCCCTTCGGTAGGACGCGAACTCTCCCTGATTTTGATGAAAGGAGCGTTATCGCTGCCCGGTTCGCCCGTCCCGGAGGCGGCAAAGGCGTGGCCAAAATCGGCTTCGCCATTTGCGCATCGCCGCCGCATCTCCTATATGAAACGCGACATGGATGCCCGCTCCCCGCATCCCGAGATCCCAGAGGTTCCCATGACCGAAACATCCCCGCAGAAGCCGATTCCCGTCACCGTGCTCACCGGATATCTCGGCGCCGGCAAGACGACGCTGTTGAACCGCATCCTCAGCGAGAACCACGGGCGCAAATACGCCGTCATCGTCAACGAATTCGGCGAGATCGGCATCGACAACGACCTGATCGTCGAATCCGACGAGGAAATCTACGAGATGAACAACGGCTGCGTCTGCTGCACCGTGCGCGGCGACCTGATCCGCGTGGTGGAAGGCCTGATGCGCCGGCCCGGTCGCTTCGATGCGATCATCGTGGAAACCACCGGTCTTGCCGATCCGGTTCCGGTCGCCCAGACCTTCTTCATGGACGACGATGTGCGCGCCAAGACCGAGCTTGATGCCGTCGTCGCGCTGGTAGACGCCAAGCACCTGCCGCTCCGGCTGAAGGACAGCCGCGAGGCCGAAGACCAGATCGCCTTTGCCGACGTCGTGCTCCTCAACAAGACCGACCTCGTCAGCCCGGAAGAGCTGGAGCGGATCGAGGCGACGGTTCGCGTCATAAATCCGTCGGCCCGCATCTACAGAACGCAGCGCTCCGAGATCGACCTCACCAAGGTTCTCGACCAGGGCGCGTTCAACCTTGAGAGAGCGCTGGAAAACGACCCGCATTTCCTCGACCAGGACGATCACGAGCACGATCACACCTGCGGCCCGGATTGCGGCCACGATCACCACGATCATCATGACCATGATCATGATCATCACCACCATCATGATCACGACCATCACCACCATGACCACGCCCCCTCGCCGATCCATGATGTGACGGTGCAATCGATCTCGCTGCGCGGCGGCGAGATGAACGCTGATCGCTTCTTCCCCTGGATCCAGAAGATCACCCAGACGGACGGCCCGAACATCCTGCGCCTGAAGGGCATCATCGCCTTTGCCGGCGACGCCGAGCGTTATGTCGTGCAGGGCGTGCACATGATCATCGAGGGCGACCATCAGCGTGCCTGGAAGGAAGGCGAAAAGCGCGAAAGCCGCCTGGTCTTCATCGGCCGCGACCTCGACCGCGAAAAGCTGGAGCGCACGTTCAAGGCCTGCGAAGCTTCAGCCTGATTCCGGAAGCCGCGATGCGGCTCTAAGATCAAATTAAGGAGAGCATGGCGTCGGTCCTTTTCGGCATCATGCTCCAACAGCATGCCGAACCAGGGGACCATGACAATCTGATGCCGACAGTCGCTCCGCTCGATCTCGAAGGCCACGTCGTTGGCGTGGCCTTTCTCAAGGGCATACCTTTCTTCGCCGAAGCCACCGGCGCCATCCACCGCCTCGACCACGGCCACAAGACGACGGAAGTCCACGAGGGCCTGCTGTCTCTGGTTCTCGACGAGGCGAACGAAACGCTTCTGACCGGCGGCGAGGACGGCAAGGTGATGCGCACGGCTGCCGACGGCACCGCGACGCTGGTTGCCGAAGCGCCGCGCAAGTGGATCGCCCAAGTCGCAGCCGGCCCGCAGGGCGCCGTCGGCTATGCCTATGGCAAGACCACCCATGTGCGGCTGGCCGACGGCACGACGAAAGAATTTGCCGAGGAGCGCACGGTCGAGGGCGTCGCCTTTGCGCCGAAGGGCTTGCGTGTTGCCGCCGCCCGCTACAACGGCGTGTCGATGCACTGGGTCGCGACCGCGGGCCAGCCGATTGATCTCGACTGGAAGGGCGCCCATACCGGCGTCACCTTCTCGCCCGACGGCCGTTTCCTCGTGACCACGATGCAGGAAAATGCCCTGCACGGCTGGAAGCTCGACGCAAAGCCCGGCGGCGAGGCACGCCACATGCGCATGACCGGCTACCCGGCCAAGGTGAAGTCGCTCTCCTGGTCCGCGAAGGGCAAGTGGCTCGCATCTTCGGGCGCGCCGGCCGCCATCGTCTGGCCCTTCCAGGGCAAAGACGGACCGATGGGCAAGGCGCCGCTGGAACTCGGCACCCGCGCCGACATCATGGTGACTTCCGTCGCCTGTCATCCGGCCGAAGACATCGTCGCCATCGGCTATCAGGACGGCATGATCCTCGCCGCCCGTTTCGCCGACAGCAAGGAAGTGCTGTTGCGCCGTCCCGGCAAGGGTGCGGTCACCGCCATGGCCTGGAGCAAGGACGGGCGCCAGCTCGTTTTCGGCTCGGCCGAGGGCGACTGCGGCATCGTCGATATCGCCGGATAACATTCGCTCGACGCTCTTCGACGGCGTTAGCGCAGTTGCCCCTCACCCTAACCCTCTCCCCGCAAGCGGGGCGAGGGGACGTGGCATACGCTCTGTCAAAGAATGCCGAAATATCTGGCCGGACGAAACCGCGCCACGAGTCCCTTCTCCCCGCCTGCGGGGAGAAGGTCGCGGCAGCGGGATGAGGGGCTGCCAAATCGCTCATGACAGCGATCCACAAACAATCAGATTTTCACCACTGCCGCGGTCACGTACATGAAGGCGACGCCGGCAACGAGCCCGCTCATGACGGGCGGCGTCAGGAGGACCTCGATCCGCTTTCCGCTCTGGCGCATCAGGTAAGCGCTGACCTCGACGATCACCTGCAGGATCGCGCCGGCCCCGATCGCCAGCGCCAGCGCCGACCATTGCGCCGACGTTGCCAGGCTGCCGAGCCACATGCCGATCACCGCCGGCCCGCCGGCAAGCAGCGTCAGGCCGACAAAGACCCATAGCGAGGGCCGCTGTTTCAGGATCGGCGCGGCGATGCCGATGCCTTCGGTCACATTGTGCAGGGCGAAGCCGAGCACCAGGAAGGTACCGAGCCCGGCCGATCCTGCGGCAAAGGCAGCACCGATCGCCAGCCCCTCGCCGAGATTGTGCAGCCCGATGCCAAGCGCGATATAGGTGGAAAGCGCCAGCCCGGTCGGCACGCCGCCGCGCCGGCCGATCGCCATCAGCAACAGGAAGCTGCCAAGCCCCGCAAGCACCACCATGACCGGCCCCTGGAAAATTGCCGCGGCCTGCGACGCCAGTTCCAGGGCTTCCGCACTTGCATCGATCAGCAGGAAGGCGAGCAGGCCGATCGTCAGCGACAATAGAAACGCCATGCCCGCCTGGCCGACGCCACGCAGCAGCGGGTAGAACATCAGGCCGACGGCGACCGGCACGATGCCGACGATGATGCCAACCAGCGCCTGCAGTCGCAATTGACCTGCCGTCGCCTGCGGCGTCGGCACGGCAACGGCAATGTCGTGGGCGAAGGTGGCGCCAGTGTTGGTCACCACCTTCAGCGCATGCGCCTCGCCCAGCATCCATGGGAAGGGCAGGCTCAGCCATGCCGCCTTGCCCCGCGCGATCGGACCAGGCGGATCCTGGGTGAATTGCCAGTAGGCGTCATCCACCTGAACCTGCGCCACCGTCATCGGCTCCGATCCACCGGCGCGAACCAAGAGGCGAAGGCCGCTGTCGTCGAGCACGGTTCGTTCGAAGGTCAGGTTTTCCACCGGCGGCGCGCCGTTGCGAAAGCCCGACAGCGGATCGGCCGACAGGATCCAGGCGACGGCGATGGCCAACGCGATGAGCGGCAGCGCCAGCCAAACCAGATTGGTTTTCGCCGCACGGATAGCGGCCCTCGGCAGGGTTTCGTTCATGCCAGCGCCTCCACGACGTCGAACATGCCGACCCAACCCAGTTCGGTAAACTCGGTCTGGTGCGGATGGAACATGTAGAGGCCGGGTTCATGCTCGGCGAAGGTGAACTCCAGAATGCCGCGCTGTGCCTGGCACTGGGTGATGAGGTCGACAGTTCTAAGCGTCGGCGTCAACGTCGTTCCCTGGTCGTAATAATCGAAGAAGTTCGCGTGCAGATGGAACGAATTGATCGGATCGAACTCGATGACATTGATGAGGTAGATGCGCACCGGCTTGCTTTTCACGATCCGGATGGGCCGCTTCATGAAGGCATGGGCGACGGTGTTGACCGCGTAAAATTCGTTTTCGGCATCGAAGTTGGTGTCGAAGGCGTTCATCACCATCACCAGTTCCTGCCAGCCGGCGT
The DNA here is from genome assembly GCF_001424825.1 of Ensifer sp. Root31. Lineage (NCBI taxonomy): Bacteria > Pseudomonadati > Pseudomonadota > Alphaproteobacteria > Hyphomicrobiales > Rhizobiaceae > Ensifer > Ensifer sp. Root31. The sequence continues at coordinate 12,638 of NZ_LMCO01000016.1, forward strand.
TCTCCGGCGTGCCGATGAGCCGCGAGCGGGCGACGTCGATCTGATCCGGATGGCGCTCCGGGTCCGGGTCGATGACGAAGGCGCCGTACATGCCCTTGTGGATATGCCGACGCAGCGGCATCGCATGGCAATGATAGAGATGGCAGCCGAAAGGCTTGGCGTCGAATTCATAGACGAACTCATCGCCGGGATCGACCATGCCGGCCCCCGGTACGCCATCCATCCGCGCCGCGTGAATGCCGTGAAAGTGGATCGAATGCGGGTGTGAGGCGTAGTTGCGAAAGACGATGCGCAGGCGCTCGCCCTCCTTGGCCCGAAGCGCCGGGCCAGGCACGCGGCCGTTATAGGTCCAGGCCGGAAAGGTGATGCCCGGCGCGATTTCGATGTCGCGATCCTCGGCAGCCATCTCGAAGGTCCGGAGCGTTCGCCCATCCGGCAGTACCGAGACGGTGCCGGTGTCCCAGTCGGTCAGCATGTCGGTCGGATCGAAACCGTTGGCGGTGTTATCGACGTCGCCGACCGTCATCATGGCGCCGTGCCCCATCGCCGGCATCGGTGCCGCCATGCCTTCGGACGCCCGCGCGGCCATCTGGTGGCCGCCACCGTGGGACGCGATCTGCGCCGGCGCCGCGCCGGCGCAGATCGCGGTGCCGCCGGCGGCCGCCAGCCCACCCATCAGCAGGCTGCGCCGTTTCAGCAGATCTTGCCTCACCGAATTGTCCATAGAAGTCGCCCCTCGCCCGATACGGCTCCACGTGTCCGCTCCGGATTGCAGAGGCGATGCCACAAGGCCCGATTTGATCGGCTCGCCTTATTGCGAACCGTTCGCAACTACATTGATAATGCAAATGCAACTCATTCGCAACTAATGATGATGCCAACGGATGCGATGAACGGATTGGTGCATCAGTGGGGTATCGTCGCGCGAAAAGCTACGGTGATTAAGTCCCCGAAGCACTTGGCTTCGGGGAAGTCTGCTGAAAAGCCAACAGCCGGCAAGTCGCAACCGTGATGATCGCACGGCAGCAGCAAGGGCCGCTCACCATTCCAGCTCCAACTGTGGGCGGCCGTTGGACGTCTTCTCGATCGTGCGCCCGGTCTCGTCGACCGTCGCGGTCACCCGCTGGCGAAACGCGGAGAAACTCTCGAAGGTAACGACATCGACCGGCTCGTCGAATTTCATCGTCAACCGGTAGCGCCCCGGCTGGGCCGTCAGCGCCTGCACTGAAAGGATTTCGCCTTCGAAGGGCTGACCGAGATAAAGGCCCTTCACCCGCGAGCCGAGCATCCAGGGATTGAACGGCGGCCGATTGCCGGCGGCAGCGTGAAGCGTGTTCCAATCGCGGTAGCCATATTGGGCGGCGACCAGTTCGAGGGAACGGGAGTGGTTGATATTCTCGCCTTCGCAGGATAGCCGCGATCGCAGGCGTTTCGCCTGGTCCTTGAGGGCATCGAGCGATGGTAGCGTGTTTGATCCGCGCATCATGACAGGGTCTCCTGCTACGGCATGCATTATCAGAGATGGGAGCCCGCATTGCCACCGGTTCGCATGCCGTTTCGGCTGACCGTGTCTGAAAGAAGGGCTTCACCAAAGCATGACGCTCGCGGACGGCAGGGGCCCTTGCCCTCCGCGTCCATTAGGGCCAGCGACCTGAACTGTCAAATCCGGCGTTTTGCCTTGCCGACGAAGAAAAAGAGCGGATAACATGTCTGGGGGTCATCAGCTCATCGTCTCAAGACGAGACGCAGCACCTATTGCGCCTATCTCTACCGCGCAAAACGCAGGCGCTGACGGCATCGCTGCTGCTCGGGCCGGAGAGGAAGCCTCAACTCGAAGTCGATTACCCCCACTCCCTCCAGCGCGAGACCGATCCCGAGAAGGACCATCGCGTCGATCTCGTCGTCGCGCGCTCGGTGGATCTTTCTGAACGCATTCTGGCGGTTGCTCCGACGCCAAAGGTGTGAGACAGATTCGCCCTGCACACCGGAGTGTCCCATGGGCGGTACAACCATCCTCGCATTCGCCTTTGTCGCTTTCATCGGTATCGCCACGCCGGGCCCGACCGTGCTGTTGGCGCTGACCAACGGTTCGCGCTACGGCATCAAGCGTGCGCTTGTGGGCATGATCGGCGCCGTTCTCTCGGATTTCGTGCTGATCGGCGCGGTGGCGCTGGGTCTCGGCGCGCTACTCGCTGCCTCGGAATTCTGGTTTACGGTCGTCAAATGGCTCGGCGCCGCCTATCTCGCCTTTCTCGGCGTCATGCTGTTGCGGTCGAAGGGAACGCTCGATGTCGCCATCGACAAAGGCGCCGCCGACGTCGCGACGCCTGCGATTTTTCTGAAGAGCTTTCTGGTCGCCGTCACCAACCCGAAGGGTTATCTCTTCTTCTCGGCCTTCCTGCCGCAGTTCATTGACCTCGCCTTGCCGCAGGCGCCGCAATACGCAGTACTTGCCCTGGTCTTCGCCGCTGTCGATTTTGCCGTGATGCTCGGTTACGCGCTACTCGGCTCCCAGGCGGCTCGTTTTCTCAAGCATTCCGGGGCCGTCTGGCTCGAGCGTATCTGTGGCGGCGCCCTGCTTGCCCTTGCCGGTTCCCTCGCTTTCTATCGCCGCGCCACAAACTGACATGCTGTTCCGCAAGGCCATTCTCTACCAGATCGCCAAGGGCGACGTGACACTGGCCTTTCGGCGCTGGACCAGGCCAACAGTCAAGGCCGGCGGCAGCCTGCGCACAGCGGCCGGCATATTGTCGATCGACGCGATCGAGACCACCGAGGCCGAAGACATCAGCATAGAGGACGCACGTCGCGCCGGGTTCCCGACGCGTGAGGCATTGCTCGCCGAACTCGACGGCAGGCCCGATGGCACGCTTTACCGCATCGCCTTCCACCGCGCGGGCGACGATCCGCGTCTGTCCTTGCGCGATGACGCGACGCTTGCGAAATCCGACTGGGCCAAGATTGCCGCCAGGCTCGCCCGCTTTGACGAGGCCGCCGGTCAGATCTGGGCCGAAGCGACACTCCGCCTGATTGCTTCGCGCGACGGGATTACCGCCGCCGAGATCGCTGAACAGGTCGGCATGGATAAACTCAAGCTCAAGCCACGCATCCGCAAACTGAAGGAACTAGGGCTGACGGAAAGCCTGACGGTCGGCTATCGGCTGTCGCCGCGCGGACGGTCCTTCCTTAGCCAGGTATGAGCGATGCCAGCCAAGACAAGGGAGAAGACATGATCGGATATACGATGGTCGGAACGACCGATCTCAAACGCGCCGAACGGTTCTACGATCCGCTGATGGCGTTGATCGGTCAGGAGCGCTGCTGGTGCGACGAGCAGGTGGCGTCCTGGGGACGCAAGGATGATGACCGCGCGCCGCGTTTCTTCACCGGCTATCCCTTCGACGGAAATCCCGCCGGCATCGGCAATGGCGCCATGACCGCGTTCCTCGTGCCAAGCGCTGCGATCATCGACCGGCTGTTTGCAACGGCGATGGAACAGGGCGGCAGTGTCGAGGGCGAACCGGGCTTTCGCCCGCAATACGGAGACGGCTTCTACGCCGCCTATGTGCGCGATCCCGATGGCAACAAGCTTGCCTTCGTCTGCTACGACGCGCGACCGTCTGCCACGGAGGCGTGATCTCGGGTTTTTATGACCTGCTCCCCCACCCCTCGCATGAGGCGGATGGGGGAGCAGCGAAAAATCCGCCCCCGCAGGGTTGGAGACGGAAAGAGATCAGGCCGCGCGCCTGACCGGCGGCAGCGCCAACTTGCGGCCATTGGCGACGATGAGGCCGGCAGCGCCCTCGAGCCAGGCATCCCGAAGCTCAAGCGCCAGGAAACGGTTGCGCTCGAACGGACCGGGCATGACCAAATGCTGCGTGCGCGCGGCGAAGAAGCCGAAACGCTCGTAATAGGCGGCATCCCCGACCAGCAGGATCGCGCCGTGACCGCGGTTCTTGGCCTCTTCGATCGCTGCACGCATCAGCATGCCGCCGATGCCCTTGCCTTCATGGGCGGGATCGACTGCCAGCGGACCGAGCAGCAGGGCTGGAATGCTGTGGCCTTCGCGGCTGACGCCGGCCTCGACATTCCACAGGCGAACGGTGCCGATCACGTGACCATCGAGATCGCGGGCGACGAAGGCGAGGCCTTCGGCAGGCACGCGGCCGCTGCGCAGCTTTTCCGACGACTTGCGACGCCGCTCCGGCCCCATCGCCCGATCGAGCAGGTTTTCGCGGGCAACGACGTCACCCGGGTTTTCGTTATCGATAACGAATGTGGACGGCGCGAAAAACGCGCGCAGGGCATCAACAACAGCGGCCATCCGGGCCTCCCGTCATCAAAACCGCTTCAGGCGGCATCTAAGGAAATTGTGAAATGGCGCTCCCGCCCGAGGACGGGAGCAAACCGGATCAGATCACGTAGGACTTCAAGGGCTCGAAGCCGTTGAAGGCGACGGCCGAGTAGGTCGTGGTGTAGGCGCCGGTGCCTTCGATCAGAACCTCGTCGCCGATCGAGAGCGTGATCGGCAGCGGATACATGTTCTTCTCGTACAGCACGTCGGCCGAATCGCAGGTCGGGCCGGCAAGCACGCAGGGCTCCATTTCGTCGCCGTCACGGGCCGTGCGGATCGGGTAGCGGATCGCCTCGTCCATGGTTTCGGCGAGACCGCCGAACTTGCCGATGTCGAGGAACACCCAGCGGTGGCTGTCGTTATCAGACTTCTTCGAAACGAGAACGACTTCCGCCTTGATCACGCCGGCGTTGCCGACCATGCCGCGACCCGGCTCGATGATCGTTTCCGGGATGTGGTTGCCGAAGTGCTTCTTCAGCGCGCCGAAGATCGCCTGGCCGTAGGCTTCAGCGGTCGGCACGTCCTTGAGGTACTTCGTCGGGAAGCCACCGCCCATGTTGACCATCTTGAGCTCGATGCCCTGCTTGGCCAGCTGCACAAAGACGCGCTTGGCATCGGCAAGAGCCGAATCCCAGGCGTCGAGCTTCGTCATCTGCGAACCGACATGGAACGAGACGCCGTAGGAAACGAGGCCATGCTGATGGGCGTAGACGAGCACGTCGACAGCCATCTGCGGGACGCAGCCGAACTTGCGCGACAGCGGCCATTCGGCGCCTTCGCCATCGGTCAGGACGCGGCAGAACACGCGGGCACCAGGGGCGGCACGTGCAACCTTCTCGACTTCCTCATGGCTGTCGACGGCAAAGAGCGACACACCGAGAGCGTGCGCGCGGGCAATGTCGCGCTCCTTCTTGATGGTGTTGCCATAGGAAATGCGCTGGGCGGTCGCACCGGCGTCGAGCGCCATTTCGATTTCAGCGACGGACGCGCAATCGAAGGAGGAGCCCATGCCGGCGAGCAGGCGCAGGATTTCCGGCGCCGGGTTTGCCTTGACGGCGTAATAGATCGAGCTGTCCGGCATCGCGTGGCGGAAGGCCTTGAAATTGTTGCGCACGACGTCGAGGTCGACAACGAGGCAAGGGCCGTCGGGTCGTCGGGTGTTGATGAAGTCGATGATGCGTGCCGTGGTCATGGCCTTATTCCCCTGATCCAAAATGCTCCGCTTTCGCGGAGGACAAAGGGCATACGCGCGAATGCTCTGGAACCAGCCGGTGGAGACCCCGGAACCAAGCATGCGCTCGATGCGCGAACGGTGAATCAAAGCCCGCCTAGGCTTCAATTCGGCTTTGTCTGCCATGGATTGGAGGGGATAACCCAACCGCACTTCCGGCAATGAAGGTGTGCCTCTTCAGTAACCCCGGCTGTTGGAGAGCCGGCAGACACCAGAAAGGCCCGCACCGTCGTTGCTTCAAGATGTCCTCGCATTTCCCGGTTGGCCGGAATAGCGACTGGAGGGGTTAGTTCCAGGTACCTTACCGATACCCTCACCTAATCGAGGGTCGGCGGACACCCACAGGCACGTGCGACTTTGGGCAAGGGCGTAGGTAAGAAAAAACCTTGTCGTAATCAAGAGTTTTTTCGCGGCCGCTGTTGAATTTTTTTCGAGACCGGCAACACTGTCAGTGTTCACGTTTACTGAACAATCGACAGCGACGCAGTGACCGCCACAAACGCTTGAAAGAACTGGATTTATTTTAAGACCTCGCCTATCCGGTCGTCAAAATTCGAAGAGCGGACCGAACCGGCCACAAAGACAGCCGCCGAACAGAGAAACGTGAAAGAAGCATTCGCGGCGAATCAAGGCTCCCGCGACCAGGAAAGACGAAGGAAACACCGGCCATGGACACGCTCACCCGCATCCGCGCCTTCATCGATGTCGTGGACGCCGAAGGGTTTTCGGCCGCCGCCCGCCGCGTCGGCAGGTCGAAGGCGCTCTTGTCGAAATATGTGCGCGAGCTTGAGGACGAACTCGGCGCGCTTCTGCTTAACCGCACGACACGTCAATTCTCGATGACGGAAGCCGGCCACACCTATTATCGCACCGCGTCGGAAATCCTGAAGGAAATCGACAATCTCGCCGATCTCGTGCGCGCCAACAATTCCGACCTCAAGGGCCGGCTGCGCATCACCGCGCCCCGCACTTTCGTCGACGCCGAGATCGGCCAGTCGCTGGTCGATTTCGGCAAGCAGCATCCGGAACTGTCGCTGGAGATCGTTTCGGACGACCGCTTCGTCGACCTCGTCGAAGAGGGCTTCGATGTCGCCATCCGTATCACCCGACTTGAGGATTCGACGCTGATCGCGCGCAAGCTCGACGACTTCCAGGTCCTGATCTGTGCCGCTCCGGACTTCGTGGAGAAGGTCGGGCCGATCGCACATCCGACCGACCTTTCGAAGATCCCCTGCATTCTCGACACCAATGGAAAGTCCTATTCCAACTGGCGCTTCATCGAGCCTGACGGTTCCTCCTTCACCGTTCCCGTCAGTGGCCCGATCGAGGTCAACAGTCCGCTTGCCTCGGTGCGCGCTGCCGTCTCCGGCATCGGTGTGGCGCTGGTTCCCGATTTCATCGCACGGCCCAAGGTTGCCACCGGCGAACTCGTCACGCTCTTTGACGATTTCCTGCCCAGGGACCGCGGCATCTATGCGATCTATCCGCACCGCCGCTACCTGCCGGCCAAAGTGCGCACCCTCGTCGACTACCTGCACGCCTGGTTCCGCAAGCCGCATTGACGCGGCAAGGTCCCAAATCCGTCCCATTTCCAGTACATTGCGGGAACGATTCGAAGGCACTGCTGCGCCCTGACTGAAAGGATTGCCGTTTCATGAGAATTAAGCGCCTCGTCGTGGCCGGCCTTGCCATCCTGCTTGCGCCGACTTTGGCCTTTGCCCATCCGCACATCTTCGCCGAGGCCCGCCTGGAAGTGGCCTCCGACGACAAGGGTGAGGTGAGCGAGCTGAGAAATGTCTGGCGTTTCGACGAGCTATTTTCCGCAAGTGTCGTTCTCGACTTCGACAAGAACTCGAACGCCACGCTCGACCCGGACGAACTGGCGGAAGTCGGCCAGACCGTGCTGGAGTCACTGTCGGAGTACAACTACTACACGACGGCCCTGGAAAACGGCAAATCCATCAAGGTCAGCAAACCTGAGCACATCACCGTCGACTACAAGGACGGCCAGTTGCTGATGATCTTCGCGGTCAAGCCGGCCGAGCCGATGCCGCTCAAGGGCAAGCTCTCCTTCGGCGTCTACGACCCGACCATGTACACGGCCATGGATTTCCCGACCGATGACGACCTGACCGTGGTCGGCGACAAGATCGCCGCCTGCGAACACAAGGTCGTCCGCCCTGATCCTGACGAAGTCCTTGCCGAGAACAAGGACACGCTGACCGATGCTTTCTGGAGCGACCCGACCGGCACCGACATGTCGAAGCTCTTTGCAACCAGGATAGAGATCACATGCTGAACACCCGCAGGATCGGCCGCCTGATTGCCGCGACGCTCGTGTTGACCGCTCTGTCGGCCGGCCTTGCCGCGGCGCAATCGCCGCTCGGCATCGGCACTGCCGAACCGTCGTTTCAGACCACCGGCTTTCTCGGCGGCTTCTTTGCCTGGGTGAATGCAGAGCAGCAGGGCTTCTACCGCACGCTGACAGGCTCGCTGAAGGGCATGCGCGAAAACCCCTGGCAGCTCTGGTCGCTGATTGGCCTTTCCTTTGCCTATGGCGTCTTCCATGCCGCCGGCCCCGGCCATGGCAAGGCGGTCATCTCCTCCTACATGATCGCCAACGAGACTGAGCTGAAGCGCGGCGTGCTGCTCTCCTTCATGTCGTCGATCCTGCAGGGGGTCGTCGCCATCCTGCTTGTCGGCGCGGTTTATCTTCTTTTGCGCGGATCCTCGATCAGCATGACTGACGCGACGCGCTCTCTGGAAATTGCCAGCTACGCCCTGATCGCAGCCTTCGGCGGCTGGCTCTTGTTTCGCAAACTGCGCTCGATGATGCGTCCGACGGCTCTCATGGCAACGGCCGGCGGCGGGCATGTTCACGTCGAGCACGAACACGATCATCACGACCATGCCCACCATCGCCATGACCACACGCATCATCACCACGACCATGGCGCCGGCGAAGTCTGCTCCACCTGCGGCCATGCGCATGCGCCGGATCCGTCGATGCTCAAGGGCGATCGCTTCGCCATCAGCGAGGCCTGGTCGGCGATCGTCGCCGTCGGTCTGCGTCCGTGCTCGGGCGCACTGATCGTGCTGTCCTTCGCCTTACTCAACGGCCTTTATCTCGGCGGCATCCTGTCGGTCTTCGCCATGTCGATCGGCACCGCCATCACGGTATCGATCCTGGCGACGCTGGCCGTCACGGCAAAGGGTTTCGCCGTGCGCTACGCGTCAAGCGCCGCATCGGCCGCCCGCGTCTCGAACGGCATCGAGATCGCAGGCGCCCTGCTCGTGATTATCTTGGGACTGGTCTTGCTGGGCGCCGCGCTGCAAGGATAAGGCAGCTATGTGTTCGCCAGGACGTGCGCCGCTTCCGCAAGCCCGCCCCTTTCCCCCACCCCGGGGGAGGTCAACGTACGTCGTGCGTGGAGCCGCCACACGGACACGGTAGATGAATTTCGACACGCTTGAGTTCGAGGAAATCGCCGCCAACCTCGCACGGGCCGGCTGGGCAATCAAATACATCTGGTCCGGTGAAGCCACCGCTTTCAGGCTCTGGCTTTCCGAAACGCACGGGATTGCGGCGACCGACGTTGGAGGCGGCTACTCGTTCTGGGTTGTCGATCACTATTGGGTGCCGCCATCCGGCGCGCGGAATGTCTCTGACGCGTGGTACTCATTCGGCTACCGTCTTGAAGACGACCCAGAGCTAACGCCCGATCAAATCGGCTTCACGCGTGTGCGAAAGAAAAAACGCTATTGAGGAACCAGGCACGCTGTGGACGGGTCTTCCGAGGCAACTCCCTGCACGTCGGCCCCTAGACCTTACCATCACAGCCCGCGCTTGCGCTGATGCCGCGCGCGCAGCCAGAAGATCAGGAAGAAGCCGAGAACGAAGACGACGCCAAAGGCGCCGGCGAGCCACACCGAGATATCGCCAAGCCTCAGCATGATCGACGGTAGCACGAAGAAGCCGACGCCGACGACGGCCAGAATGACGGCCGCGGCGATCGCCGGCGACTTTTCCTTAGGGGCTTGGTTTTCTCTCGTCTTCTCGGGCGCGTTCACGCTCACTCCTTTGGCGCGAGGTCCGCGCGAATATCTTCCAGCCGCCGCTTCTGACGACCATCGGCATCGAAATTATCAGGCGACAGCCAGTTTTCGAATGCGGCATTGAGCAGCGGCCATTCGCTGTCGATCATCGAGAACCAGGCCGTGTCGCGGTTGCCGCCCTTGGATATCATATGCTGGCGGAAAATGCCTTCAAAACTGAAGCCGAGGCGGAGTGCCGTCGTCCGGCTTGGCTCATTCTCGCTGTTGCACTTCCACTCGTAGCGGCGATAGCCGAGATCCTCGAAGACATGCTTGGCCATGAGGTAATGCACCTCGGTCGACAGCGGCGAACGGGCCATCGCCGCACCATGCGCAACGGACCCGACCTCGACGACGCCATTGGCAGGATCGGCGCGCATGTAGTTCGCCATACCGACGACCTTGCCGCTCGCCTTGTCGCGGAACACTTCCGTGACCCAGCCGCCCTTTTCCTGGGCAGTGGTCAGCCAGGTGTCGAAATCGTCGATGCCGCGGAAATCGGCCTGCGCGAAATACTTGAGCAGCGGATTGATGCCCATACCGCCGAGCCCATCCCAGAGGTCCTGCCTGTGCATCGCACGGTCATAGGGTTCAAGCCGGACATAGCGACCCTCGATCGCCACCGGCTTCGGTGCCGGGCATCCCTTCCAGTTGCTCAGATCACGCATCGGCCACCTCTCCGGCTGCAGCAATTCAAAGTGCTATAGCGACCTTTGCGCGTCTGGTAAGACGCGCGGCGCTATCGACTTCGGCATAGGGCAGAGAAGCGGCCGACACAAATTCAAACTGGTGATCAATCCATGAGCGAAATGATCAGGCCGGGACCTTGGCCGACGACACGGTCGCTTCGATATGATCGACCAGCGCATCGGGAAGGCCGAGGCGACCGGCGAGCAGATCGAGATAGCCCCGCTCGGCGCGGCTTTCCGGCTCGATCGTCAGGCGCGACGCGGTATAAACCTCGACGCGCTCTTCCTCGGTCTTCGCAGCGTTGACGATGGCGTCGATATCGACCGGATTGGCCAGCTCGCCCTCGAGGAACGCCGACGCATCGGCCGACAGACCGGACACCGAAAGCTTATCCATGATGTGGCGGCGCTCGACCTCGTCGATATGGCCGTCGGCGCGCGAGGCGGCGATCATGGCGCGCACGAGAATAAGCGCGAAGTCGTGGCTGATCTTTTCCGGCTCGGCGGCAAATCCGGAATCGGTCGGCGGCGGCAAGAGTTCAGGCTGCTTCTGGGCGGTGGGATCGGTGACCGGCGCGTTGCCGGACTGATAGTTCTTGTAGGCCTGATAGCCGAGGCCGGCGATGGCTGCGAGCCCTCCGAGCACGGCCGCATTGCCGGTCAGCTGCCGGCCCGACTTGGTGCCGAGCAGAACGGCGGCGATGGCACCGGTTGCCAGCGGATTGTCCTTGGCGAGTTGCGTAACCTGGCCGGCGCGGTCGCGCACCGAGCCACCCGCTCCCGGCACCTGCGATCCGAGAAACTGGTCCAGCAATTTCTTCGCGTCGAACATGGGGTTTCGCTCCTTGTCGGTTCCAGGCGGATTAAAAACCATGCGGAACAGGGCGCCGCCTGCACCCGCTCCATCAAACCGATTGAGACATAGGAACGTTGCACTGGAAATACAAACTCGCGTTGCGCACGAAAATGGCCGGGCACACGAAAAAGGCCGGACTGACGCCCGGCCTCGAAATTCTCAAGCGATCGGGCGAGCCTCAGCCCTTGAGCGCAAAGGCCTCGGCCGCAAGCTTGGTGATGCCGGCCCAGTCGCCCTTCGTCACCAGATCCTTCGGCGCCACCCACGAGCCGCCGACGCAGATGACGTTCGGCAGCGACAGGTAGTCGCGGGCGTTCGAAAGCGAGATGCCGCCGGTCGGGCAGAAGAAGGTGCCGGCAAGCGGCGACGACAGCGACTTGAGATAGGCAGCGCCACCGGCCTGTTCCGCCGGGAAGAACTTCATGACGTCGTAGCCTTCTTCGCGCAGGCCCATGACTTCGCTGGCGGTCGCAGCACCCGGGAGCAACGGGGCGTCGTGGTCGTTGGCAACGTCGATCAGCTCCTGCGTCGTGCCCGGGCTGACGATGAACTGCGAACCGGCTTCGATCGCCGCCTCGAACTGGGCGGCATTGAGGATGGTGCCGGCACCGGCAACCGCACCCTCGACCTCGTTGGCAACGGCGCGGATCGCTTCGAGCGCCGCGGGCGTGCGCAAGGTGATCTCGATCGCTTTCAGTCCACCGGCGACGAGCGCCCGCGCCAGCGGCACGGCGGTCGCCACATCGTCGATCACCAGAACCGGGACGACCGGCTGCAGTTTGAGGATGGAAAGAAGCTTGTCGGTTTTCGCACTCATGCAGATCGTCCTTTTAAAACGATTGAATATGCGTTCCGCATACTCCGCCTGCTGCCGCTTGTCGAGGCCGAACACCAAGCCGGTTCACCATTCATACATAAGCAAAAAAGAAAATAACTTCGACAACAAAGAGATGCTTGAGCCTTGCCCGTAAAACGATAGTTTGATGACATCGACCCTCTCGAAATGCGGGATACCCATGGCGAAGGAGATAGAGCGCAAGTTCCTGGTGGCCTCCGACGGTTGGCGGGAGCGTGCCGACAAGGGCACCCAGCTCCGGCAGGCCTATGTCGTCACTATGGACGACCGGTCCGTGCGCGTGCGGATCCACGGCAACAAATGGGCGCGGCTGACAATCAAGATCGGCAAGTCGGCGCTGGTCCGCAATGAATACGAATATGATCTGCCGATGGACGACGCCAGCGAAATGCTGACCCAGGCAGTGGGCGTCGTTATCGAGAAACGGCGCTACCGGGTGCCGCACAAGGGCTTTGTGTGGGAGGTCGACGTCTACGAAGGCGCACTTGAGGGGCTCGTCGTCGCCGAGGTCGAGATGAAGCGGGAGACCGATCTGCCCGCACTTCCCGACTGGCTGGGACCGGAGATCACCGGGGACCGGCGCTATTCCAACCAGGCGCTCGCCACCAACGGGCCTGTGGAAGAACAAGCATGAGCTACGCCTTCCGCCCAGGCGGGGCCTTCACCGACGATTTCAAAAATGTCGGCGCCGAACAATTCGAGCAGGCGATCGAGGTCCTGCGGCTGCGCCCTGATGGCGTGCACGAGGCAATCCACGACGCCCGCAAGTGTTTCAAGCGCCTGCGTGCACTCTATCGGCTCATCGCCTCCGACGCGCCGCTGTTTCAAAAACAGGAGAATGCCCGCATTCGCAACATGGCGCGCAATCTCTCGGCTGTCAGGGACGCCGCCGCGCTCGTCGAAAATGCCCGCTATCTGCATGAGGGCGCCCGTAGCGACGACGAGGAGAAGGCGCTCGACCGCGTCTGCTCGCGACTGGCCGAGCGACGCGACCGGATTGCCGCCGGCCAAACCGATATCGAGGACAGGATCGCAGCCACCATCGTCAATTGCGAACAGGCCATGGCGGCGCTTGCCCATGTCTCCTTCGACGACCGTCGCCGCAAGACGGCCGACCGGCTGGCGAAGGGCTGGCGGCGCACGTTGAAGCGCGCTGCCCGCGCCGTTGAGGCCTGCCAGGCAAGCACCGAGGCCGCCGCCTTCCACGAGTTGCGCAAGCGCGCGCAGGATTATCGCATGCACCTTGCCTTGATGCGTGAGGCCTGGCCCTCGGCGATGCAGGCAAAACGCCTGGATGCCAAAGCGCTGGTCGAAATTCTCGGCCACCTCAACGACCTCGACGTCATGACCTCGCTCGTCAACGAGGATCCAGGCCTTGCCGGCGACAGCCAGGATCAGGCTCATCTGATCTCCGCTGTCATCGCTCGCCAGGAAAGCCTGCGCTTAGAGGCGCTGGATCGCGCAGCCAACGTCTTTCTCGATGCGCCGGATGTCGAGAGCCGGACCATCCGGCTCCTTTGGCTGGAGGCCAGTCGCTAGCCGCCGGCCGCGACAGATGGCCCCTGGAGGGGAGGTCCGGATTGCACTTGCGGCGCGAAAGCTGTATTTGCACGCCCCATGACCGACATTTCAACGACCCCGCGCCCCGAGACGCATGGCCAGTTCATGGTCGCAGCGCTCTATCATTTCGTCGCCTTCCCGCGTTTCGCCGAATTCCGCGAACCGCTGCAGACCGTTTGCGACGAGAATGGCGTCAAGGGAACCCTGCTTCTCGCCCATGAGGGCATCAACGGCACGATCGCCGGCACCGACGCCGGCATCACGGCGGTGCTTTCCTATCTGCGCTCGCAGCCGGAATTTTCGGGCCTGGAGCACAAGGAAAGCCGTGCTTCCTCGATGCCGTTCCTGCGCATGAAGGTGCGGCTGAAAAAGGAAATCGTCACCATGGGCGTCAACAACATCGACCCCAACAAGATCGTCGGCACCTATGTCGATCCCAAGGATTGGAACGCGCTGATCTCCGATCCCGAAACGATCGTCATCGACACGCGCAACGACTACGAGACCGCGATCGGCATATTCAAGGGCGCGGTCGATCCGCAGACCAAGACCTTCCGCGAGTTTCCAGACTGGGTGCGCAACAATGCCGGCCTGCACAACAAGCCGAAGATCGCCATGTATTGCACCGGCGGCATCCGCTGCGAGAAGGCGACCGCCTTCATGAAGGAGCAGGGCTTCGACGAGGTCTTCCACCTCAAGGGCGGCATCCTGAAGTATCTCGAAGAGGTGCCGCAGGAGGAAAGCCTCTGGGAAGGCGCCTGCTTCGTCTTCGACGACCGCGTGTCGGTCACGCACGGGCTTGAAGAGGGCGAGCACACGCTCTGCCACGCCTGCCGCCAGCCGCTGACCCCGGCCGACCTCGCCTCCCCGCACCACGAGGAAGGCGTGTCCTGCATCCATTGCCACGAAGTCCGCACCGACGAGGACCGCGAGCGTTACCGCCAGCGGCAACGCCAGATCACGCTTGCCAAAAAGCGCGGCGAGAAACATCTCGGAAGCTGAAGCGGCTGTCGAAGAAGTCGCGCCGCATCCGCCTGCCGGCACCTTCTCCCCGCAAGCGGGGCGAAGGGAGATGCCGCGCCATCCGTATCCCAAAGAACCGCCCATTCACATCAAGTCAGTATTTTCCGTAACGGAACCGCCGGCAACCCTGCACCCGGGCCACGTACCCTCTCCCCGCATGCGGCGAGAGGGTTAGAGCGAGGGGCAAATCTTGCTGTCTCGCCTCTAGCCCGGCAGCGCCTCGCATTCCTGCAGGGCCATCGCCGCCCGATCCCATTTGGGCCGGCTGCGCGTGAAGATCGCATCCGTTGGCGTGAACTCGGAGAGATCGTCAAGCGTGCCGGCATAGACCGTCAGTCGACCATCATCCGGCAGGCCACTTCCAAAAACCTGGCTGCCGCAGGTCTCGCAGAAATGGCGGATGGAAATGTTGCCATTCGCAGCAATGGTCTGGTAGCCGCGACAAGACCCCGTCGCAATCACATCCGAACGATCGAAAATCATGTAGCAGCAATGCCCGGTACCGGTGATCCGCTGGCAATCGCGACAATGGCAAAAGCCGGAATAGGACGGCGACCGCTTCGCCTCATACCGTATGGCGCCGCAGTGACATCCACCCTTCATGCCGGCCTCCTCCTGTGATTGCAGAGGAGATAGCGCGCCGCAGCCAGCATTCAAAAGAAAACCGCGCGCCGGGGTACGGCGCGCGGTTCGATATCGGGTTTCTACGGGCTGGAAATTACCAGCTCGGGATCAGCGCGCCCTTGAAGGTCTCGTTGATGAAGGTCTTCACCTTTTCGTCGTGGT
The DNA here is from genome assembly GCF_001424825.1 of Ensifer sp. Root31. Classification (NCBI taxonomy): domain Bacteria; kingdom Pseudomonadati; phylum Pseudomonadota; class Alphaproteobacteria; order Hyphomicrobiales; family Rhizobiaceae; genus Ensifer; species Ensifer sp. Root31. Next base: position 28,088 of record NZ_LMCO01000016.1, read on the forward strand.
AGGCTTCGACGAGCGTCTTCACCCAGGGCGCGTCCTTGTCGGCGGTGCGCACGGCAATGACGTTGGCGTAGGGCGACTTCTCGCCTTCGATGGCGATGGCGTCTTCCTTCGGATGCAGGTCGGCCTCGAGCGCGTAGTTGGTGTTGATCACTGCTGCGTCGACATCGGCGAGCGAGCGCGGAAGCTGGGCCGCATCCAGTTCGGCAAATGTGATGTTCTTCGGGTTTTCTGTGATGTCGGATGGGGTCACCTTCAGGCCGACTTCCGGCTTGACCTTGATGAGACCCTTGGACGCGAGCACGAGCAGCGCGCGGCCACCATTGGTCGGATCGTTCGGGATGCCGATCGTCGCGCCATCCTTCAGCTCGTCGAGGCTCTTCACCTTGCTCGAATAGACGCCCATCGGCGTGGTGATGGTGGTGCCGACGCTGACGATATCGAAACCGCGATCGGCGATCTGGTTGTCGAGGTAAGGCTGGTGCTGGAACGAATTTGCGTTGAGGTCGCCGTCGGCAAGCGCCTGGTTCGGAACGACGTAATCGGAGAATTCGAGGATCTCGATGTCGAGGCCCTTGGGCGCCGCGACTTCCTTCACCTTCTCCATGATCTGGGCGTGCTCGCCCGGCGTCACGCCAACCTTGATGGTTTCGGCCAGTGCGGTACCGGCCGTAAGGGCTGCGATTGCCGCAGCAATGATGAGCTTCTTCATGGGTATCTCCTTGTTGGTGATTTGAATGTCCTGGGAAATCAGTTCTTGCGGCTACGCCTGTCGAAGTGGCGTGCCAGTCCGTCGCCGGCACTCTGCACCAGCTGCACCAGCACGATGAGCACGATGACGACGACGAGCATCACGTCGGGCATGAAGCGCTGGTAACCGTAGCGGATGCCGAGATCGCCGAGCCCGCCGCCGCCGACCGCGCCGACCATGGCGGAGTAACCAATGAGGCTGACGGCTGTCATGGTCAGCGCCATCGTCAGCGCCGGGCGGGCCTCCGCGAGCAGAACCTTGAAGACGATCTGCATCGGCGTGGCACCCATGGCACGGGCCGCCTCGATCAGTCCCTTGTCAATCTCGCGGATCGCCGCCTCCACCAGACGTGCAACGAAGGGAATGGTCGCGATCGTCAGCGGCACGATCGCCGCCTTGGTGCCGATCGACGTTCCGGTGAGAAGCCGGGTGAAGGGAATGATGGCAACGACCAGGATGATGAACGGGGTCGAGCGCGCCGCATTGACGATCAGCCCGACGATGCGGTTGATCGTCGGTGCCGGAAAGAGTTCGCCCTTGCCGCTGGTCGCCAGGAATATGCCGATCGGCAAGCCGATCAGTGAGCCGATCAGGCCGGCGGCCGCGACCATGTAGAGCGTGTCGAGCGTGGCACCCCAGATCTTTAACAGGATATCAGGCGACATAGCCGAGCACCTCCGTGACCAGACCGTTTTCAGTGAAGAAGCGTTCGGCACGGCCTGCGGTTTCCGCATCCGCGCCATAGGCGACGACCAGCGAGCCGTAGGGCCGGCCGCCGATCTCGTCGATCGTTCCGGCGATGATGTTGACCTCGGCGCCGACCGACTTGATCAGCTGCGAAATCAGCGGCCGTTCTGCCGCCGCGCCAAAGAAGGTCAGGCGCACGACGGCGCGGTCGCCGACGGCAGCCTGCGGCTTCAGCGCGCGGGACACTGCGTCGGGCAGCTTCGAGCCCGGCAGGCCGGAGAGCATCGCCCGTGTCGTCTCGTGCTTCGGATGGGTGAAGACATCGAAGGTGTGGCCGCGTTCGACAATGCGGCCGTGATCGATGACGGCGACATCGGAGGTGACCGCCTTCACCACTTCCATCTCGTGGGTGATGAGCAGCACGGTCAGGCCGAGATCGGCATTGATGCGCTTCAGCAGTTCCAGGATCGATTGCGTCGTCTCGGGATCGAGCGCCGATGTCGCTTCGTCCGACAAAAGCAGCTTCGGCTCGGTCGCAAGCGCCCGGGCGATGCCGATCCGCTGCTTCTGGCCGCCGGAAAGCTCGGAGGGGTAACGGCCATGCTTGTCGGCAAGCCCGACAAGGTCGAGCAGCGGGCGCACGCGCTTTTCGATGGCTCCCTTGTCCATGCCGGCGATTTCGAGCGGCAGCGCCACATTGCCGAACACGGTACGCGACGACAGCAGATTGAAATGCTGGAAGATCATACCGACCGAGCGGCGCAACGTGCGAAGACCCGCCTCGTCGAGCGCGCCGACATCGACGCCGTCGACGAGCACCTTGCCGCCCGTCGGCTTCTCCAGCCCGTTGACCAGGCGGATCAGCGTCGACTTGCCGGCGCCGGAGCGGCCGATGATACCGGTGATCGAGCCGCGGCCGACCGAAAGGGAGACGTTGTCGAGCGCGGTAAAGCCGCCGCTCTTGCCGGACGCTGCGAAATGCTTGGAAACGCCGTCGAAGATGACGGCGGCATCGCCGGGCGCCGGTGCTTTATAGGCGGAAACGCTCATCGTTCGGATACCCCCGAAAGAGGCGTTATCGTTATGGACGGGTACATAGGTGCTCTCGGATGCTCGAAACTCAAAATCCCGGACTCGGGGCGCGGGATGGAAGGCGCGTCTTGTCAGGCCGACATTCGACAACGCATTCGGAACAGGGAGCACTTCTCTAGCATTAGCCAACCGGTGAGTTCAACGTCGTTGCCGCAGGAAGAACATGCGACATAATCTACGGCCCTTATGGACAATAGATCCCGGCTTTTACAGGTATGATTTTCCGGGTTGCTTCACGTTTGCGGAAAAAACCGCTCTTTCGCAAATGGCGCTGAAAGAAGCCTGCTGCGCACCGGCCCGATAAGCGGGCCGATGCGCACGATCTGCCGATGACGGTCAAACGCCGATGGCGTGAGCGACCGGCGCCAGATGCGGCCAGACTTCGAGTGAGCCGCGATAGATCATGTTGAGTGCCACATAGAGGATGATGGCGAGACCGACATAGGCGATCCAGTGATAGCGGTTGAGCAGCCGGGCGATGAAGCTGGCGGCAATGCCCATCAGCGCGATCGAAAGGATGAGGCCGAAGACGAGGATCGTCGGATGCTCGCGCGCAGCGCCGGCGACCGCCAACACGTTGTCGAGCGACATCGAGACGTCGGCAATGACGATCTGGATGGCTGCCTGAAGGAAGGTCTTTCGCGGCGCCGAATTGGCCCCCTCGCCCTCAAAATCTTCGGCCCCGCCGGCGCGGATCTCGCGCCACATCTTCCAGCAGACCCAGAGAAGCAGAAGGCCACCGGCCAGCAGCAGCCCGATGATATCGAGAAGCTGTACCGTGACGCTGGCAAGCGCGATGCGAAGGACCGTGGCGGCAAGAATGCCGACCAGGATCGCCTTGCGGCGCTGCTCGGTCGGCAGACCGGCGGCTGCAAGGCCGATGACGACGGCATTGTCGCCGGCCAGAACCAGGTCGATGACGATGACCTGCAGAAGCGCCAGCAGCCCGGCAGAGGTGAAGATTTCCATGATCGATAGTCCCCCAGGCGCCCCGCACGCCTATTCGCTGTCGCTAACGCATAGAACAAGGGGCGTTGGCGGATCAAGGGGTTGAGACGGACAGCTTCGCAATACGCACCGGAATGATGGCACTGCGCAGCGCGTTGTTGCTTCAACGGCTATGCAGAGATTGTGGCGGACTTCACAGTTTACTGAGCACAGTTCTCTGATACGAAACACAACAAGACTGAGTCGAAAGGCAGGAGAGCGGATGCGCATCGTTTTGACCGGAAGTTCGGGGCGCATCGGCCGGGCGATCTACAATGCCCTGACGCCCGATCACGACGTGATCGGCATCGACCGCGCGCCTTTTGCGACGACGGAGATCACAGGTGACTTTGTCGACGGTGTCCTCCTGGAACGCGCCATGCAGGGGGCCGATGCCGTCATCCATGCGGCTGCTCTGCATGCGCCACACGTCGATACGATCCCGGACGCGGAATTCGAGCGCGTCAATGTGATGGGCACCCATCTCGTCATTGCCGCGGCTCAAGCCACCGGCGTCCGCCGTATCGTCTTCACCAGCACGACGGCACTGTACGGCCATGCGGTGAAAGAGGGTGCCTGCACCTGGATCACCGAGGAAACGCCACCGCAACCGCACACGATCTACCATCACACCAAGCTTGCCGCCGAGGCTTTGTTGGAAAACGCCGCCGACCGGGCGCTGCATATCCGTGTCCTGCGTATGTCCAGATGTTTTCCGGAGCAGGCCGACCGCATGGCGGCGTATCGGCTGCACCGCGGCATCGACGTCCGCGATGTGGCGGACGCGCATGTGGCGGCGCTCGACAATGACGGGCCTGCCTTTCAGCGGTTCGTCATTTCAGGCGAGCCGGCCTTCCTGCCGACCGATTGCCGTCATCTGGCAAGCGATGCAGCCTCGGTTCTGCGGGAGCGGGCGAGCAAATTTGCTCAGGCCTTTGCCGAGCGCGGCTGGTCGCTGCCGGCATCGATCGACCGTATCTACGATCCGAGTGCCGCCATCGGCGCGCTCGGATGGAAGCCGCGTTTCGGTTTCAAGGAAGTCCTGGCCCAGCTCGACCGCGGCAGCCTCGAGGTGCTGCCGGTGCGCAAAGCGGCCCCAGGGCGCTTCGATTGACAGGACGTCTTGCGCGCCTCAATGGGCGCGCAAGACTGATGACAAAGTCATCCATATGACCTGTTCGACATTCACGTGTCTTGTTGACTCCCAAAGCGCCCTCATTCCTGTGCCTGTCACAGGAATCCAGCCAGCCCAAGTCCTTGGGTTGAAAGATCTGTTGGCCCGACAGACGTCGGGCCGCTGGATCCCCGCTACAAGGGCGAGGATGAGGAGAACAGCATGTTTCGCCCGTCAACCAGGCTATCGCAGTGGTTTGCCATCAACCTGAGCTCTGCACGCCTCAACGGGCGCGCAAGGCACCAGCCATCAGATGTGGTTGCCCGCGGGAAACTCTTCGGCCAATGACTTGTACCAGTGGCCGCTCTTCTTGATCGTGCGCACTTGCGTCTCATAGTCCACATGCACGATGCCGAAGCGCATCTTGTAGCCTTCGGCCCACTCGAAATTGTCCATCAGGCTCCAGGCGAAGTAGCCGCGCATGGGGTAGCCCTTGGAAATCAGGTCTGCCGTCACCGACAGGTGCTCGGCGATGTAGTCGAGCCGCGGCTGGTCGTCGACCGCACCATTTTCGACGCCCATGTTGTAGCAGGCGCCATTCTCGGTGATGTAGCAATCGGGCAGGTCGTAGCGGGCGTTAAGCGTCTCCACCAGTTGGCCGAGCGCCGGCGCATAGACCTCCCAGCCGATATCCGTCTTCACGTCGCTGACCGGCTTGGCGTTGATCGTCGCGGGATATTCGGCACCGGCGGCAGCATCATCACTGACGCGCATTGGCGTGTAGTAGTTAAGGCCCCACCAATCGAGCGGCCGCGAAATCGTTTCCATGTCGCCGTCTTCGATATCGGGCATGCGATGGCCGAGCGCGCTCATGAAGCTTTCGGGATACTCGCCCTTGAAGATCGGACCGAAGAAGACGCCGTTGTGGAAATCGAAGGCGCGCTCAGCGGCCGCCTTGTCGGCAGCAGCGTCGCTGCCGGGATAGACCGAATGAGCGTTGATAACGATGCCGGCTGGCAGGTTCGGCCGCTCCGAGCGGATGGCGTCGACGCCGAGGCCATGTGCCAGGTTGGTGAAATGCAGCGCGTGCAGCGCCGCGTCCATGTTGCGCTCGCCCGGCGCGTGAATGCCGTAGAGATGGCTGAGCCACACCGAGCACCAGGGCTCGTTGAAGGTCGCGATCGCGTCGAGCCGGTCGCCGAGCCGAGCGATGACAGTCTTGGCATAACGCTGGAAGGCGTAGGCCGTGGTGCGCGCCGTCCAGCCGCCGTCGCCCATCAGCGCCAGCGGCAGGTCCCAGTGATAAAGCGTGGCGAAGGCCTTGATGTTACGCGCCTTCAGGCCGTCAACGAGACGGTCGTAGAAGTCGAGGCCCTTCTCGTTGATCGGGCCGGTGCCTTCGGGAATGATGCGCGGCCAGGCGATCGAGAACCGGTAGGCCTCGACGCCGAGGCTCTTGATCAGATCGAGATCATCGTCGAGCCTGTTGTAGTGATCGCAGGCGATATCGCCATTGTGCCGGCCGAAGACCCGGCCCGGCATGTTGGAGAAGGCATCCCAGATCGATGGCTTGCGCCCGTCCATCTTGGTGGCTCCCTCGATCTGGAAGGAGGCCGTCGCCACTCCGAACACGAAATCGCCCGGGAAACGTTGGGCAAGGGTTTTTGCTTCGATCATCAGCCTGTCTCGTCCTTTGCAGCGGCCCGCATCCGGCGGGCGGCCGCTCACCTTGTGTATTTTCATTCTTGTTGCGGGCGGGCCTAAAGCGACACCGGCAAAAGTCAACTCGCGAAAAAGGGCGAGGCACCCCTCGCCCTGCCCCCCGGCATGCTTTCCGACTACACCTTTACCCATGCGCCGTTTCGTTTTGACGACTGCACGCAGGCATCGACGAAGGCCATGCCCTTCATACCGTCGTCGATTGTCGGATAGGTGACGGCGGCATCGATCGCCTCGCCCTTTCGTTTGGCGAAGATCGCCCGGGCCGCTTCGGTGTAGATATTGGCAAACCCTTCGAGATAGCCTTCGGGGTGGCCAGAAGGAATGCGGCTGACGCGAGCGGCGGCCGGGCCGGAGCCGGCACCAGCCCGGGTGAGCAGCCGCTTCGGCTCGCCGAACGGCGTGTACCAGAGATAGTTCGGGTCCTTCTGCGTCCATTCGAGCCCACCCTTGGTGCCGTAGANCAGCCCGGGTGAGCAGCCGCTTCGGCTCGCCGAACGGCGTGTACCAGAGATAGTTCGGGTCCTTCTGCGTCCATTCGAGCCCACCCTTGGTGCCGTAGACCCGCACCATCAGGCCGTTCTCGTGGCCGGGCGCCACCTGGCTGCACCAGAGCAGCCCCTTGGCGCGCTCGCCGTCCTTTTTCTTGAAGCGCATCATCACATGGGCATTGTCGTCGAGCTTTCGGCCGGCAACGAAGCTGTCGAGGTCGGCGGCAAGTTCCTCGAGTTCCAGCCCGGAGACGAAGGCGCCGAGATTATAGGCATGGGTGCCGATGTCGCCGGTCGAGCCGCCGGCGCCGGAGCGGGCCGGATCGGTGCGCCAGGCCGCCTGTTTCTGGCCCGACTGCTCGATATTCTCCGTCAGCCAGTCCTGCGGRTATTCCATCTGCACCAGCCGGATAGCGCCGATGTCGCCATTTTCGACCATCGCGCGCGCCTGGCGCACCATCGGATAGCCGGTGTAGTTGTGGGTGAGCACGAACAGCGCCTCGCTGTCGTCGGCCGCCTTCTTCAGCTTCTTCGCATCCGAAAGCGTCGAGGTCAGCGGCTTGTCGCAGATCACATGGATACCGCGCTTCAGGAATTCCTTGGCGGCGGCATAGTGCACATGGTTGGGGGTGACGATCGCCACCGCCTCGATGCCGTCCTTCAGCTTGGCCTCGCGGATCGCCATTTGCTTGAAGTCGGAATAGACCCGCGACGGATCAAGCCCGAGCTCGCGGCCGGAGCTTTCGGCCTTGTCCGGCGTCGACGACAGGGCGCCGGCCACCAGTTCGTAGTGATCGTCGAGCCGGGCGGCGATGCGGTGCACCGCGCCGATGAAGGCGCCCGAACCGCCGCCGACCATGCCGAGCCTGATCCGCCGCTCGCGCTTCTCGCTCGTTCCCTCGATTGCCATCGTTTTGTCTCCCTGTTCTGAACCTGCTCTATCGTCTCGTTGTCATCGTCGTGCGGCTGCCCCTCATCCGCCTGCCGGCACCTTCTCCCCGCCGGGCGGGGAGAAGGAATATGCGGCACCCGCTCGCACCACCAGCCAAGACAGCAGCGCCAGCGTCAGCTCACATCCCCTCCTCCAGCAGCTGGCAGAAGGGCGATCGCGACGGCGTTTCCTCTCGCTCGGCAGCACCGTGTGGCACGTCCCCTCTCCCCGCTTGCGGGAGAGGGTTAGGGTGAGGGGCTACGGCCGGGGGCGCACTGCGGCCATCGCCGGGCAGGCGCCACCGTTGGCTCTATACCGTGCCTCAAATCCCCAGCAGGCGCCGGTTGGCGGCCTCGTCGGTACCGCCGTCGGCAAAATCGTCGAAGGCCTTTTCGGTCACCCGGATGATGTGGTGCTTGACGAACTCGGCGCCTTCGCCCGCGCCGTCTTCGGGATGCTTCAGGCAGCACTCCCATTCGACCACTGCCCAGCCGGAAAAATCATTGGCCGCCATCTTGGAAAACACCGCGCCGAAATCGACCTGGCCGTCGCCGAGCGARCGGAARCGCCCGGCCCGGTTGACCCAGCCCTGGTAGCCGCCATAGACGCCCTGCCKSCCGGTCGGGTTGAACTCGGCATCCTTGACGTGGAACATCCGGATGCGATCCTTGTAGATGTCGATGTTGTCGAGATAGTCGAGGCACTGCAGCACATAG
>NZ_LMCO01000016.1:36638-148896 GCF_001424825.1 Ensifer sp. Root31
GGTTTCCAGCGCCGCGCCAGTTCGTCGAAGGCGGTCTCGACCAGGCCGGCCGGCCGCTGCGGCCAGGGATAGACGAACGGCCAGGCAAGCGCGCCGGARAAGCTCGCCATCGCATTAAGCCCGAGGTTCTTCGACGCCGTCAGCGCCAKCTTCACCTGCTCGACCGCCCATTGCTGCCGTGCCCCAGGATTGCCGCGCACTTCYGGCACGGCAAAACCGTCGAACACCTCGTCATAGGCCGGATGGGTGGCRACCARCTGGCCCTGCAGATGGGTCGACAGCTCGGTGATCTCGACGCCGTTGTCGCGGGCAATGCCGGCAAGCTCGTCGCAATAGGCCTTTGACGTYGCCGCCTGCTGCAAATCGATCAGCCTGGTATCCCAGGTCGGCACCTGCACGCCCTTGTAGCCGCAATCGGCAGCCCACTTGGTGATCGCCGCAAACGAGTTGAACGGCGCCGCATCCCCGGCAAACTGCGCAAGAAACAGACCGGGGCCCTTAATCGTTTTCATGATTTTTCCTCGTCTAAGCTGCCGTGACCGGATCGATGTCACGCTGAAGAGGCGCCGGACACAGGGTTGGCCAAGCGCGATTGTGACCTGAAAAATGAGTGCGAAAGGAAAAGGCGCGCCCGACCGATGGGCGCGCCTGGCTTATCAGAACGGAGAATCCGGGAAGTAGAACTGCTCGGCATTGTCCTTGGTCACCAGCGTGGCGTCGAGGATGTATTCGCCGCTGACCGGGACCTGGTCGTAGAACTTGGCAGCGGTCAGCTGCATTGCGGTTGCGACCATCGCCGGCGGATAGAGCACGTCGACCGGGACCATCTTGTCGCCGTCCATGACCTTCTTGATCATGTCCTTCGAGCCGGCACCGGCAACGATGTACTGGATATCCGTGCGCTTTGCCTGGCCGATGGCTTCGAGAACGCCGACTGCCATGTCGTCGTCCTGGCACCAGACCACGTCGATCTTCGGGTATTTGGTCAGGTAGTCCTGCATGACGCGGAAGGCGTCGTCGCGGTTCCAGTTGCCGTACTGGCGGTCGAGAACCTTGACGTTGGAGCCGGCGATACCCTTGTCGAAACCGTCCTGGCGCTGCTGGTCGATCGGGATCGGCAGACCGCGGATAACGACGACTTCGGCATCCGGCGTCGTCTTCTTGATGTATTCGCCCGCGACCTGGCCGAGCGCCGGGTTGTTGCCGGCGACATAGAGATCGCGGATCGAGCTGTCGTTGACCGACGGCGCGCGGTCGACGAGAGCGACGAAGGCACCGGAGTCCTTGACCTGCTGGATGGCGTTGACCAGCGGATCCGGGTCCGACGGCAGGATGACCAGCGCGTCGAGCCCCTGCACCGCAAGGTCCTGCACTGCATTTGCCTGAGTGGCCGCGTCCGGCGACGTCTTGACGATGACGTTGAGGCCCGGATGCTCCTGCATCAGAAGCTTGGCGACGCGTTCCGCATGGAACACGACGCCGGCTGTCCAACCATGGTCGGCCGCCGGGATCGATACGCCGATGGTGACCTTCTTGTCCTGCGCCCACGCGCCCGGTGCAGCACCCGCAAAAGCCGCCACGGCGGCAACGGCCAGGCCGATAATTTGTTTACGCATAGTCTCCCTCCCAAGAGTTCCACGGGGCTCGATTGCAATGAAGCCGGGCTCGCCCCAACGGCCCGGCCAATCTCATGTGCGACGCATGAGCGACCGCTGCACCAGCATGGCGATGATGATGATCGCGCCCTGGATGGCGCCGATCAGGTATTCGCTGACGAAATTCGAAAGCAGCATGATGTTGCCGACGATCTCCAGGATGAAGGCACCGCAGACCGTGCCCCAGACACGTCCGACGCCGCCCCTCAGAGCCGTTCCGCCGACGACTACAGCGGTGATCGCCTGTAGCTCCCAGAGAATGCCCGTCGTAGCCGATGTGGAGCCGAGGCGTGGCACATAGAGCAGCACGGCGACGGCGACGCAGAGGCCCTGGATCACATAGGCGATGGTGCGAACCTTATTGACCGAGATGCCGGAGTAGCGGGCCACGTCCTCGTTGGAGCCGACCGCAATGACGTGACGGCCATAACGCGTGCGATAGAGCACGAAGGCAGCAATCGCGGCCGTCACGAAGATGATGATGATTGGCACGGGAACACCGGCGACCGATCCGAAATAAACTGGCCGGTAGATCTGCTGCAGTTCGCGGTCCTGTAGGGTGATCGCGCCACCTTGCGACAGCCAGGTGGTCAACCCGCGATAGATGCCCATGGTGCCGAGCGTGGCGATGAAGGGTTCGATCCGGCCGAGGGTGGTGATGAGCCCGTTGACGAGCCCGCAGGCAGCCCCCAGCACCAGCGCCAGGATCGCGGCGCAGATCAGCATCAGCACGGGGTCGGCAATGACGCCGCTGTTGATGAACAGGATCATCAGGCTGGCGACGAAGGCGACCATCGAACCGACGGACAGATCGAGCCCGCCGGAGGAGATCACGTAGGTCGCACCCAGCGCGATGATGGCGATGAAGGCGCTGCGGGTGATGACGTTCAACAGGTTGGCGACGGAGATGAAATTCGGGTTGGCGAAATAGCCAAGGATGAGCAGCAGTGCCAGCGCGACAAAGGGGGCGATCGCCGCCATGTCCCAGTCTCGCGAGGTTCGCGGCGCCTTCTGCGTTTCGGTTGCAACATTCGTCATGATCGTCTCCCGCGCTTACGCGGCCTCCCCAGTATTGGCGCCTGTCGCAAGAACGACGATCTCGTTTTCGTTCATCTTCTCTCCCGTAACTTCGCCGACGATATGGCCCTCCCGCATGACCAGGATGCGATCGGAGATGCCGATCAGCTCCGGCATTTCCGAGGAGACGACGATGATCGACCGCCCCTCCTCTGCGAGCTTGGCGATGAATTTGTAGATCTGCTCCTTGTTGCCGATGTCGATGCCGCGCGTCGGCTCGTCGATGATGACGATCTCCGGATCGAGCATCATCATTTTGGCAAGCAGCAGCTTCTGCTGGTTGCCGCCGGACAGCTGCCCGGCAAGGATATCCTTGCGGCCGGTTCGGATGTCGAACTCGCGGATCGCCCCGTCGAGCGCGTCGGCTTCCTTCTTGCGGTCGATCTGCAGGGTTTTGACAAAGCGGGATAGCGAGGCAAGCGTCAGGTTGACCCTCAGATCCTTGGTCAGCAACAGGCCCTTGCCCTTTCGGTCCTCGCTTAGATAGACCAATCCAGCCTTGAGGCTCGCCTCAACGTTGGAGAAATTCACCGCCTGGCCGTGATGCCTGATCCTGCCGTGGCCCGGACGAAGCCCGGCAATGCCCTCCATCAACTCGGTTCGGCCGGCGCCGACAAGACCGGCAAAGCCGAGGATCTCGCCCTTGCGCAGTTGAAAGGTGGCGTTGCGCGCGAAGCCCGGCACCGAAAAGTCTTCGATCTCGAGCACGACGTCGCGTGCAGGCCCACCGTGGCGTTCGGGATAAAGTTTTGCGACATCGCGCCCGACCATCAGCCGCGCCATGTCGGCCGGCTGCAGCTCAGCGGCAGTGTGCCCAGCAACGACCCGGCCGTCGCGCAGCACCGTCACCCGGTCGGCGATCTCCTTCACCTCCGGCAGTCGGTGCGAAATATAGAGAACGCCGACGCCCTTGGCGCGGATATCCTTGATCACTTTGAGCAGCGCTTCAGTTTCATGCGGCGTCAGGGACGCCGTCGGCTCGTCGAAGATCACCACCCGGTGCGGCACCAGCAGCACCCGCGCGATCTGGACCAGCTGGCGCTGGGCGATCGACAGACGGCGCACAATGGTCCTTGGGTCGAGATCGGCACCGAGATCATGGATCGCTCTGGCCGCGCCATCGTTCATGGCCCGGTCGTCGACGGAAAGACCTTTGCGCAGTTCGCGGCCGAGATAAATGTTCTGCGCCACCGTCAGATCCGGTGCGAGCAGGATTTCCTGGTGAACAAGGACGATACCCGCCTGTTCGGCATCGACAGGGCCGGAAAAGCTCACCGGTTTTCCATCGATCGCCAGCTCGCCCCGGGTCGGCAAATGGTTGCCAGCCAATATCTTCATCAGCGTGGATTTGCCGGCGCCGTTTTCGCCGATGATGGCGTGGACTTCGCCGGGCCGCACGGACACATCGATGTCGCGCAGCACCTCGACGATGCCAAACGTCTTTGAAATGCCCCTCGCCTCGAGGACGGGTAGCGCACTCTGGGATGCCGCAGCCGTCATGTGGCGACCGCAATCGTCAAGCCACGCCCCATAGGGTCGGCCGCCACGCCCCGTGCTCGGGCACGAACGCAACGAAACAATGTCATAAGAACTCCTCCGGAAGTACTGCTAACCCATTTTCTGAGGTACGTAAATCAGAATTTGTTTTTCAGCCTGTTGATTTCGAACGGCGAGGCCAAAAGCCAAAGAGAGAGCCCCGAGGCAGCGCAGCGTCAGCACGGACTATCGGTTTTAGGAAGAGAGAAGCTCAGCCGCAGCCGACCCGATGCTCGGCTCCAGACAGACGGACAGGCGACATTCGCGAGTGGAGTCAAAGGGCGGCATCTGGCGCACTTTCTCAGACCGAGCGGATCGACAACTACAGGACGCATCAGCCAGTCCGATGATGGCATGGCCGAGTGCGCGCGCGCTGTCAGAGGGGGCGATTGGCACACACGCCGCATGGCCGGATACGCGTGCGCCTAGAAGCGCGAGAAGCCTTTCAGCGGTGGCATGATCATGCCGCGTCCGTCACCCATGAACTGGGACACGCCTCTCGCCACCTCCTCGCTCGGATCGCCGTAGACTTCGAATTTTTCGACGGTGCAATGCGCAGACACGCTCTGAATATGCGCATCCGACATCTGCCAGTGGCGCAGGACATCGGCGGAATTTCGGTAGAGCTGGTAGCTGAACGCCCGCATTTCTGTCTCGTCGATGAACGTGCGGACCATCAATTGTGGAGCGTTCTCTTCCACGAAGTCGACCGCTGCCCGCACCGCTTCACGGAAGGGCTGCAGATGCCCGGCTTTGATCTTCATGACATTTCGAAAGAGCAATTGGTCGGTCATCATGTTTCTCCATAGCGCTGTACGGAGTGCCTTATAGAAACTCAAGCATAGTTGAGGTCAATGGGCGCGATCTGTCGACGGCAAGATCTTGCATCAGACTTTGGTCTTGCAGGGCGGGCCGGCGGCACTCCGCATGATTGCGCTGAGCACCAGCGAAACAGCTTCACGTATTTCTTGTGAATGAGAAACGTCGAATTCATCTAGCTTTCGCCGCGCACCCAACGTTGGAGGACGGCGGGCGCCGCACCGAATGTTTCGAGACATTCGGCGATCGACAAGGGAGGAACAAGGTCGAAACTTTCAGCCGACCGACGGACTTCGAAATCGCGCACGCCGAACCTGCTCGGGACCCTGACCATGGGTCGACGCACATGAACATACACAATCCCACCGCCGCGCCGACGCGGCCGACCGAACTCGTGCTCGGCCTCGACGATCGCCCCTCGCCGCCGATCGCCTTTCTTGCAGCGCTGCAGCATTTGCTGGCAATCATCGTGCCGATCGTCACGCCAGGCCTGCTGATCTGCCAGGCACTCGGTGTCTCTCTTCGCGACACGAACATGATCGTGTCGATGTCCTTGGTCATCTCGGGGATCGCAACCTTCGTTCAATGTCGCCGTTTCGGCCCGCTCGGCGCGGGCCTGCTGATCGTTCAGGGAACAAGCTTCAACTTCGTCGGCCCGTTGATTGCCGGCGGCGTGTTGATGGTGAAGCAGGGGACGCCGGTCGAAACCGTGATGGCGTGCATATTCGGCGTCGTCATCGCCGGATCCTTCATCGAAATGGGCCTTTCGCGCGTGCTGCCCTTCGTCAAGCGCCTGATCACCCCTCTCGTCGCCGGCATCGTCGTCCTGATGATCGGCCTTACCTTGATCAAGGTCGGCCTGATCAGCATGGGCGGAGGCTTTGCCGCGATGTCGCAGGGCACCTTTGCCAACGGCGAAAACTTGCTGCTGTCAGGCGTCGTGCTTGGGCTTATCATTGCGCTCAACCGCATTCCGGTCGTCTGGGTCCGCAGTAGCGCCATCATGCTGGCGCTCGCCGCCGGTTATCTGCTGGCGGCATGGATGGGTCGCCTCGACTTTGCCGGCGTGCATCAGGCAGCCTGGTTCCAGGCGCCGGTGCCGTTTCATTTCGGCGTCGACTTCTCGTGGTCGCTGTTTGCGCCGATGGTGGTCATCTATCTCGTCACGTCGCTTGAGGCGATCGGCGACATCACCGCCACCAGCAAGATCTCGCGCCAGCCGATCGAAGGTCCGCTTTGGATGGAGAGGATCAAGGGCGGCGTTCTCGTCAACGGCGTGAACTCGCTGCTGGCGGGCATCTTCAACACCTTCCCAAGCTCTGTGTTTGCGCAGAACAACGGCATCATCCAATTGACCGGAGTCGCCAGCCGTCACGTCGGCATCTACATCGCTGCCGTGCTGGCCCTGCTAGGGCTGTTCCCGACGGTTGCCGGCGTCATCCAGGCCGTGCCGGAACCGGTCCTCGGCGGTGCCGTCATCGTCATGTTCGGCGCGGTTGCCGCCTCCGGCATCAACATCCTCGCCGGCGTTCATCTGGACCGCCGCGCGCTTCTGATCATCGCCATCTCGCTTGCCCTCGGGCTCGGCGTCTCTCAGGTTCCCGAGTTCGTCACGCATATGCCCCGGGCGCTCGCGGACGTACTGGAATCGGGCGTGGCAACCGGCGGCATCTGCGCGGTCTTCCTCAACTGGCTTCTGCCCGAGCGCCAGGAAGAAATCATCGACTGACAACAAGGGGATCGCCACCCCAACCGGCCCCGCTCGCACGAGCGGGGCCGGTTGGGGTCACCTTCGAGAGGTCAGTGCCTGCTCGGCGCGAAATTGACGGTGGCACCCTCAATCGTGGAAGCCGCAGCAAACAGGCCTATCAAGGGCGAAGGTTCTTGCGAGCTCACATCATAGATACACGGTGCTGCAAAAACCGCCGCTCCAAGTGCGATGATGATCATCAGCTTCATTGGATCCTCCGATGGCGATGCGCAAGCATCGCCCATTCCATTTCCATGAAAGCTCGCCGCGACGCGGCGAGCTTTCATCGTTTTAGGCGACCGTCAACTCGACGTTGATGTTGCCGCGGGTCGCCTTCGAATAGGGGCAGGTCTGATGCGCCTCTTCAACTAGGGCTGTCGCCAGTTCCCGCTCGATGCCGGGCATGTTCACCTTCAGCCGGGCCTGCAGCAGATAGGCGCCGTCGGTCGATCCGAGATCAATCTCGGCAGCCACGGAGAGATCTCCAGGAAGCTTGACGTCGCGCTTTCCCGCCGCTTTACCGATGGCGCCGATGAAACAGGCCGACCATGCGGCCGCAAAGAGTTGCTCGGGATTGGTCCCGGCATGGGCGCTTCCCGGTGGCGAGAGCTTGACATCCAGCCGCCCATCATCACTGCGTGCGGCGCCGTCGCGACCGCCGCTGGTATGCGTCCTGCCGGTGTAGAGAACCTTGTCGACCTGTGTCATGGAACACTCCGTTGTTGTGTCGCTTGTGGCGACTGCGTTGACGGAGGGAGATTTGACCGGCTGGGGTATCCGGCATGTTTCCGAAACAGCCGGAAATGTACCAAAGCGTAGCGGTGGTCGCTCCGGACACCTACTGCATGGCTCCTTAAATCCTATTCGATTTGAGGATAAAACATGCAGTAATTCAAAGTGCTACAGCGACCTTTGCGCGTCTGATAAGACGCGCGGCGCTGTAGAGCTACAAACCGCTTCGGCGAACTTTGACCGCGATATCAGCGGATGACGACCTCCGCCGCCAAACCGCCGCCGGCGCGATTGTAGAGCCGCACCGAGCCGCCGATGGCCCCTGCCAGTTGCTGGGCGATCGCAAGTCCGAGCCCGGTGCCGCCCGTCTCCCGATTGCGGGACTGTTCGAGCCTGAAGAACGGCTGCATCGCAGCCTCGAGCATGTCGTCCGGAATGCCCGGCCCCCGATCCATCACCGTGATGGCGACCTCGCCATTTTCCCGTCGCTCGACACTGATCTCGGCAGCGCCGGCAAATTTCAGCGCGTTGTCGATGAAGTTGGAGAGGATCCGGCGCAACGCATGCGGCTTGACGGGTATGGTCCCGTCAACGGCACTGACGACGGCCACGGACTTTCCGGTGTCCTGATAATCATAGGCCAGGCTGTCGATAAAGGATGCGAGGTCGATGCGGGAAGTCTTCTCGACATTGCCGTGCGCACTTCGGGCGTAAGCAATACCGTCCTGAACCAGTCGTTCGATCTCGCGGAGATCCTGCACCAGCTTATCCCTTTCAGGCGATTCATCCGCCATGTCGGCGCGAAGCCGCATGCGCGTGATCGGCGTCTGGAGATCGTGGGAAATGGCGGCAAGGATCTGCACGCGCTCTTCGAGATAGTGGGCGATCCTGTCGCGCATGGCATTGAAGGCCCGGGCGGCATGCGCGACTTCACGTGGGCCGGCTTCGCTCAACGGCGCGGCCTTCCTGTTCGGGTCCAGCGCATCGGCGGCAGCGGCAAGGTCGCTCAAAGGGCGGATGACCTGGCGCACGGCAAACCAGACGCAAAGGAGCAGGAGTGCCATCTGGGTCGCCAGCACATAGGGAAGCCATTCGGCGATCGGCATGACGCCCCGTGGCGTCACGTCTATCGTCAGGGGCGCGCCGTCGCTGAGCGTCAGATGGGCCTGCAATCTTTTGTCGTCACCCGGAATCGCCTCCACGTGCAGGGGAAAGCGATGCCCGGCCGCCTCCTCGATCTTGGTAGCGATCTCCGCACCACGGGTGGTGAGATCCGGCACGCCGGGAAGGCCGGGCCCCAGCACGAAACGATAGCTGCCGCGGCTGAGACGATCGAGCCAACCCTCTCTCTCGCTCGCCGGCAGTCGATCGAGAATGGCGATCGATGTGGCAACATCGGTTTCCAGCGTGCCGAGCATGACCGCCTTCGCCGACATATAGCGTTCGAGAATCAGGACGCTGAAAGAAAGGCCATAGGCGATTGCGAGACCGAGGAGAAGAACGAGAAAAAGCCGAGCGCGTAAGGTGCTCGGCCAATACCAGCTGACAGTCGATGTGACGCCCAAGCTCATTGCCTGGGCTCCGAGATCTCGACCGGAACGGAAAAGACGTAACCTTCGCTGCGCAGCGTCTTGATGTAGGTCGGCTCACGCGCATCGTCACCGAGCCGCTGGCGCAGACGGCTGACGAGAAGATCGATCGAGCGATCGAACAGCTCGGCGTCGCGCCCCTGGGTCAGATTGAGAAGCTGATCACGGTTGAGCACGCGCTGCGGATGATCGATGAAGACACGCAGCAGCCGGTATTCGGCACCACTCAAGGCGATCTCCGTGCCCTGCCTGTCGAGAAGGCGGCGGCCGACCGTGTCGAGCTGCCAGTCGCCGAAGGTCAGCAATTGACCCGCCTCAGTGATCTGCAGGTTCGGAGGCAGCATTCGGGTTCGGCGCAGCACCGCCTTGATGCGTGCCAAGAGCTCGCGCGCAGCAAATGGCTTGGGCAGATAGTCGTCCGCTCCCATTTCCAGGCCGATGATCCTGTCCATCTCATCGCTGCGAGCCGTCAGCATCAGGATCGGCGTCGCCTTGTGCTTGCCGGCGCGCAGCTCCCGGCAGAGGACGAGTCCGTCGTCGCCGGGCATCATCACATCGAGCACGATCAGATCGACGGTGTTGGCTTCCAGAAAGGCGCGCATCTGGCGGCCATCCGCGGCAACGGCCGTGCGCAGCCCGTTCTTCCTTAGATAGCTCGACACCAGCTCGCGAATTTCGCGATCGTCGTCGACGATCAGGATGTGATCGACGTGTTCCATATCCGACTTCCCACTCCCCTATGCACTCGGCCACAGCGCCTGATGCCTTTAGACCCAAGGCGGCTTGCGCGAGGCAGGCATCCACAAGGTCGCGCGCCCTGTTGCCGACTATCGTCGGTCTAAAAACGATCCACGTCCATAACCGCCTGTGCGAACGCCTGCGGCGCTTCCTGCGGCAGGTTATGCCCGATGCCGCCGCTGACGGTGCGATGTTCGTACTTTCCCGAAAATTTGCCGGCATAGGCGGCAGGCTGCGGATGCGGCGCGCCGTTGGCATCACCTTCCAGCGTGATGGTGGGAACCGAGATCTTCGGTCCCGCGGCAAGCCGCTTTTCGTAAGCGTCGTATTTGCGTTCGCCTTCCGCCAGGCTCAATCGCCAGCGATAATTGTCGACGACGACGGCGACATGGTCGGGATTGTCGAAGGCTTCAGCCGAACGCTCGAAGGTCGCATCATCGAATTTCCAGGTGGGCGAGGCGGTCTGCCAGATCAGCTTGGCAAAGGCGCGCCGATTCTCCTCATAGCCCAGCCGCCCGCGCTCGGTGGCGAAATAGAACTGGTACCACCAGGCAAGCTCGGCGCTGGGCGACAATGGCTTCCTGTTGATTTCCTGGCTTCCGATGAGATAGCCGCTCACAGAGACCATCGCCTTGCAGCGCTCCGGCCAAAGTGCTGCCATGATATTGACCGTGCGTGCGCCCCAGTCGCAACCGCCAAGCACCGCCTTTTCGATGCCCAGCGCATCCATCAAGGCGATCATATCCGCAGCGATCGCCGATTGCTGGCCGTTGCGCGGCGTATCCGGCGAAAGGAAGTGCGTCGTTCCGTAACCGCGCAGGTAAGGCACGATCACGCGGTAGCCGGCTTGAGCAAGCAAGGGCGCGACGTCGACATAGGTATGAATGTCATAGGGCCAGCCGTGCAGCAGCAGAACAGCCGGCCCATCGGCGGGACCTGCCTCCGCGTAGCCGACTTCGAGCACGCCGGCCCGGATCTGCTTGAGTGCGGCAAAGGAGGTGTGTGTGCCGGGCTTGATGTCAGGCAGCCGTGCGGCGGACGCTTGCCCCGACTGCGCCATCGCGGCACCCGCCATGCCAAGCTCGACCGCAGCAATGGTCATGGCAGCCACCCCGAAAAACTTGCGGCGTTCATGGTTGATTTCGTCAGACATCGGCCTCTCCTTTTTGAACCCAAACACAATGGGAGAAAGACGGGCCGCTTGTATCCTGCGTGTGTCGCTCCCGCCCGATCTTGAATACCAATGTAGCGCCGACCCGCCCGGATACAGTCTGATACAAAGACGCCTTGCGACCAGCCAACTCGATCCGCCGGCGCGTGTCTGATGGCTGATCATCGGCAGCCGATTTGTATCGCTCTGTAGCAGGCCGGGCTACGCCTACATCCCGGTACATTTTCATACCTGAGCGGACACATGCGGGATACGTCGCAAAGACCAGATGCGTATCCGTTGCTGGTCAAGGCACATCGCCGTCCAGAGCCCGATCAATCGGTTCAAAGGAAACGATGATGACGCTTCTCATCATAGCCTATCTCGGAGGCGCGCTGACGATCTTCAGTCCGTGCATCCTGCCTATCCTGCCTTTCGTTTTCGCACGCGCCGAACAGTCCTTCCTCCGAAGCACGCTGCCGATGCTTGCCGGCATGGCCATCACCTTTGCGCTTGTCGCCACCCTGGCAGCCATCGGCGGCAGCTGGGCCATCCATGCCAACGAATATGGCCGCATTGCCGCGATTGCCTTGCTTGCGGCGTTTGGCGCAAGCCTGCTGTCACCGCGGATCGCCAGCGCGCTTTCACAGCCCGTCGTCGATTTCGGCAACCGCCTGATGAGGGCCACCGGCCATGGGCGCGCGACGCCCGATGTGGCCGGTTCGTTTGTTCTCGGCATCGCGACCGGCCTGCTCTGGGCCCCTTGCGCCGGGCCCATCCTTGGTCTGGTCCTGACCGGCGCGGCACTGCAGGGTGCCAATCTTGCGACGACATTCCTGCTGCTTGCCTATGCTGCCGGTGCGGCCACCTCGCTTGCCACAGCCATGTTTGTCGGCGGAAAGGTTTTCGCCGCCATGAAGCGGTCGCTGGGGATCAGCGAGCGCATTCGCCAGGTCCTGGGTGCCGCGGTGCTCGCCGGCGTTGCGGCAATCGCGCTCGGCCTCGATACCGGCTTGCTGGCCCAGCTTTCCTACGCCAGCACGGCATCCCTGGAACAGACCGTGCTCGAAAAGCTCGATACCAAAGCCGCTGGCGGACCATTCTCCGCGGCTGCCGACAAGGGCGTGGACGTCGCATCGGCCGATACGACCCGCCCCTTTCAAAGCGACCTGCCCGTCGAAGGCGCTGCACCATCGCTTGATGGAGCGGTGGAGTGGCTGAACTCGCCGCCGCTCACCGCGGAAGCCTTGCGGGGGAAGGTGGTGCTCGTCGATTTCTGGACCTATTCCTGTATCAACTGCATTCGCACCGTCCCCTATGTCCGCGCGTGGGCGGAAAAATACCGGGATCAAGGCCTCGTCGTCATCGGCGTGCATGCGCCTGAATTCGCCTTCGAGAAGAAGATCGACAATGTCCGCAAGGCGGTCAGCGATTTCAACATCGGCTATCCCGTCGCCATCGACAACGACTACCGCATCTGGCGCGCCTTCGAGAACAGCTACTGGCCGGCCCATTACCTGATCGATGCCAAGGGGCAGATCCGCTACCATCATTTCGGCGAGGGCAATTACCCGCAGACGGAGAAGGCCATCCAGGACCTGCTCAGAGAAGCCGGTAGCGACATGGCGGCGAGCAGGCCGGTAGTGCCCGAGACCAAGGGCGCTGAACTCGGCGCCGACCTCAACAATATCCGCTCGAGCGAAACCTATCTCGGATACCAGCGCGCTTCGAACTTCGCCTCCAACGAGAGCCTGAGCGCCGATGCGGCGCGCAAATACACGGTCGCCGAACCGGGTCTCAACGAATGGGGCCTCACCGGCACCTGGACCGTCGGCCCGGAACAGGCAACGCTCGACGAGCCGGGAGGCGGCATCGCCTCGCGTTTCAGCGCCCGCGACCTGCATCTCGTTCTTGGGCCGGGAGCGGCCGGAAAGCCGGTCCGCTTTCAGGTGACCATCGACGGCAAGGCGCCGGGCAAGGACCACGGCGCCGATATCGACGCCAATGGAAACGGCACGGTCACGGCAACAAGGCTTTATCAGCTGGTGCGCCAGGCAGGCGACGTCTCGGCGCGCAACTTCAGCATCCGGTTCCTTGACCCAGGCGTTCAGGCCTACGCCTTCACCTTCGGCTGAGACCTCGAGACATGTTCAAACCTGCCAATCGCCATCAAACCGACAAGGAGTGAAATCCATGAACCGTCATCTTTCCACCCTCGCGCTCGCCCTCTTCACCAGCGCGATTGCCTTTGGGGCCCAGGCAGCCGAGGTCAAGAATATCGTCATCGTTCACGGCGCATTGGCCGATGGCTCCGGCTGGCGCCAGGCAACCGAAATTCTCGAGAGGCGGGGCTATGCCGTGACGATCGTTCAACAACCCATCACGTCGCTGGCGGATGACGTTGCCGCCACCAATCGCGTGCTCGATCTGCAGCATGGTCCGACCTTGCTCGTCGGGCACAGCTATGGCGGCATCGTCATCACCGAAGCCGGCAATCGCGCCGATGTCGCAGGTCTCGTCTATGTCGCCGCCTTTCAGCCCGACAAGGGCGAAAGTCTGCTCGCCCTCGCCAGCTCCAAACCGGCCGGCGGCATGAACATCAGGGAGACCAAGGACGGAAAATACCTCTATCTCGACCCAAGCGCCTTCGCCGCCGATTTCGCTGCGGACCTTCCGAAGGACGAAGCGGCATTCCTTGCAAAATCGCAGGTGTTTGCCGCCAAGGCGGCGTTTTCGGCCAAGGTCGACGATCCGGCCTGGCGAACCAAGAAGAGCTGGTCGATCGTGGCGACGCAGGATCGCGCGATCAATCCCGATCTCGAGCGCCACATGGCCAAGCGGGCAAACAGCGAGGTGACGGAGATCAAGGCGAGCCATGCGGTCTTTGCCTCCCAACCGGAGATGGTTGCTGATGTCATCGAAAAGGCAGCCAAACAGCTCGGCCAGTAAGTCGATGAACGGCAACTGACGTGCAAACATCTGGCTGCAGCGTTTATCGCAGCTGGTCCGGGCGCAGCGGCGCCCGGCCGGGCATTCCTTCACTCGTTCGGGAACCTGGACGGCTCGAAGCCGTTAGTTGGGATCGATAAGACGAGGGCAAGGACATGAGCTACGATCAACTCGTTCCGGCGCCGGATCTCGCAGCCAAGGGCAAATCGCCCTTTCCCGGCGAAACGGCTGAGTACAGAAAGGCGCGGCAGGCTTTGCTGCGCGAAGAAATCGAGTTCCGGCGGCAGATGACGCGGCTGGTCGAGCAGCGGCGGTCGCTGCCGGATGGGCCGGTGATTGAAAAGAATTATCGCTTCAAGGATGCCAACGGCAACGACATCGGCCTGCTCGACCTCTTCGGCGACAAGCAGACGCTCGTCGCCTATTTCTGGATGTACGGGCCGCAGCGCGCGCGCCCCTGCCCGATGTGCACGAACTGGCTCGGCGCGGTGAACGGCAACGCCGCCGATATCAAACAGCGGGTGGCGTTGAAGATCCTCGGCCGCAGCCCCGTCGAGCGCCAACTGGCGTTTGCCCAGGAGCGTGGCTGGCGAGACCTCGATTTCGTCCAGACGGTCGGCGACGACTATGCTCGGGATCTCGGCCTCATCAATGCGGACGGAAGCGAGAATCCGGCGCTTGGCGTCTTCAAACGTGAAGGCAACGCCGTCAGGCTCTTCTGGGCAAGCGAGATGACGACGGAGATGGCCGACCCCGGCCAAGATCCGAGAGAGGCGCCGGACATCGCCTCGCTCTGGTCGATCCTGGACCTGACGCCGGAGGGTCGCGGCACAGACTGGTATCCGAAGCTCAGCTACTGACGATCGACACCAGACCGAGTTAGAACGACTGGAACCGGTCGCTGTTCGCTGTGGCAGACCCCGTGACGATCAGGAGAGCTGATTGCATCGAAATGCTTTCAACTCCGCAAGATTTGTCTGCCCGTTCGTGCAAATCTTTTCGCTGTGGAGAGCGGAGAGGACACGAACATGCGTAAAGATCTGCCGCAGCGGGAATTACGGACCTATCCCGGCGCCGACGGACGCACCGTAACGAGGCCGCCCGTTCCGCGCGACGTTGCCGAGGTTCTCGCGCGCCACGCCGAGCCAATACAGGCGCGCCTCCTGCAGGTTCGCGATCTCATCTATGCCCTGGCAGGCGAGACCGATGGGGTCGGTCCGTTGACCGAGACACTCAAATGGGGAGAGCCGGCCTATTTGACGGAGGCAAGCGGAAGCGGAACGACCATCCGGCTCGGCGTCGCCAAATCAGCGCCCGAACGTTGCGCTGTGTTCTTCAATTGCAGGACGACGCTCGTCGAAACCTTCCGCATTCACTTTGCCGATGATTTCACCTTCGAGGGCAATCGCGCCCTCCTCATCCCCGCCATCGGCGATTTGCCGCGAGAACCGCTGGCGCTCTGCCTGCGGGCGGCACTAACCTATCATCACGATCAGCGGGTCTGCACGTGGACTGGTTCAACAAGCAGCTGAGCTGACGCGGTCCGCGGCTGTCTCAGTTCGACACCACCAGTCGATGATCGTTCTAGCGGGGGCCCGCGGCCCGTCGATGAAGGGTTGGGCAGGCCAGGAGGCGATTTCGGACCTGCCGCAAATCGCCTCGCTCACACGATGAAGCGGATGGCGCGCTGGATTTCGAAGAAGTCCTTGGCCTCGAAGCGCAGCGTGCGGGCGGCGACATGTTCAACGCCGGGATACCAGCTGCCGCGATAGGCCTCGATCGGGGTCGTGTATTCGACAACAAGCTCGAAGCGGTCGGCGAGCTTCGGTAGGCAGGCCCTCAGATCGCCCGACAGCGCCTTCTCCACGCCCTCGCTAATGGCTGCAACCGAAGCCTTCGGCGTCAGCGATCGGGTCGCGGGGCCGAAACCTTCGCTGGTGGCAACGGTGCCGATGCCGGAAACAATCGCCCTGGCCTCAGCGCACATGCCGGCGTCGCCGGAGAGAAACGCCGACGGAACGCCGTAGCGTGCGGCGCAAAATGCGTTCAGCGTGAATTCCGACGCCACGTCGCCATTGATCAAAAGCCGCGACACCGTGCCGGTCAGCGTATGGGCGAGCGGATTGGTGTCGGTGCCGGCCTTGTTGTGATAGCCAGTGTAGAGGGCTGCCGAAAAACTCTTGTCGATGCCGAACATCATCAGATCGGGATGACCGCTCCAGCCCCTGACGATGCTGACATAGGCCGGCAGCTTCGACAGGATCAGATTGCGCGCGGTCGAATGCGCATCCTTGACTACCACCTCCTTGGCACCGGCCGCCTTCGCCCCTTCGCAGGCCGCCACCAGCTCGTCGGTCATGTATTCGCGGAATTCCTCGTATTCCGGATGCCCCTTCTTGGCCTCGTCCCAGGCGGTGATCCCCGCCGTGCCCTCGATATCTGCGCTGATGAAAACCTTCATGATCGTTGCCTCGTATTTCAAAGAAGCTCGGCCATCGACTGCAGCAGCCGATCGATCTGAGCTGGGGAATGTTCGGAAAACACCGCGAGCCGCAGGGTCGGCACGTCGGGTGCGTCGGAATAGCCGCCCGCCGGCTGCACACGGACGATGATGTCGCGTTCGGCGAGACGGTCGCGAAGCTGCTCGAGATCGGTCACGCCCTTGACGGTGACGATCGGCACCGGCGTGTCGGCGACCTCGAAGCCCAGCGCTCGCAGGCCGCTGCGCACATGCTTGATGTTGCGGGTGAGGTTCGCGCGCTTTTCCGGCGTCGTTTGCAGGACCCGGAGCGATGCGGCCGCCGCCGCCGCAAGACCGGGCGGCGCCGGCGAGGCGCCGCGCATGATCATTGCGTTGCGGGCAATCTTTTCGGCAAGCGCTGCGTCGCCCGGAACGACGCCGCCGAGTGCGCCGAATGCCTTGCTCATGGTGCCGGCCAGAAAATTGCCCTCGCCCTCGAGCCCGGCATGCTGCAGCGAGCCACGCCCGGTTTCGCCGAGAACGCCGACGCCGTGGGAATCGTCGATGCAGAGCAGCGCGCCCTCGTAGGCCGCCATCGCCTGGCGGTAGTCGGCAAGCGGTGCAAGCTTGCCTGACGACGGGAAAACGCCGTCCGTCAGAACAGCCGGCCGCTCGCCTGCCTTCACATGCAGCGACAGTTGCGCTGCGAGATCTTCCGGGTCGGCATGGCGAAACTCGTGGATCGGCTTGCCGAGCGTCGGGATCGCGTCACGGGTGCTGTAATGGGTGGCCGAGTCGATGAGGATGACGTCGAAATCGTCGCGTAGCCCCTGCAGCAGCACCATCGGGCTGGTGTAGCCGGAGATCATGTAGACGACCTCCTCGGTGCCGAACCAGTCGCGCAGCCGCTCCTGCAGGTCGGCATAGACCTGCATGTGGGCGAGCGTTCCCGGCCCCATGCCGTACTGCCGGGTGGCGTCGCAGGCCGCCTCGATCACGTCGGGGTGGCCGTGCAGGCAGAAGTAAGACGTGCCGCAGTAATAGTCGACCTCGCGCCCGCCGATGAACATACGGGCGCCGAGCGGCGATTCCATCTTGATCGGAGCAACCATGGTCCGGATCACGCCGCTTCCGCCTGGGACGGGCTGCGCCGTTCCAGGAACATCGGGCCGACGCGGATGCCGCGCTTGCCGTTGTCATCGACGGCGTCGAGTTCGAGGATCTCGTCCTCGTAGAGCCGGCCGTGCATGCGGAAGCGCCCTTCCTCGACCGGCTCGCACGTGTGCGTGCAGAAATACTCGATCAGGCACTTCAGCCCACCCTGGCTGTAGGTCAGGTATGTGATGTTGAAATCCGGCCCGTATTCGCCGAGATGCGGCTTGATCGCGTCGGGCACGGTCTCGTCGAGAGGTGCCTCGATGCGCGTCCAGTTCGCATCCTTCCAGAGGAGCTTGCCGGCTTCCGGGAAGGAGAGGTTCATATGGGCATAATCAGCGCCGCGCCCGTAGATGCGGCCGTCTATGACGAAGTCGTTGCCGGCGACCGGACGAATCTGGTGTGGCACGCCCTCGCCCATCAGGTAGATCTTGCCGTCCTTGGACTTGACCTCGACGATCTCCTGCGTGGCGTCGTCGCGGTAATAGCCCGGCAGCGTCTTGAACTGCGCCTCGGAGATTGCAGGCGGGCGCTGCACGCGCTCCGGCATCTTGCCCATCCTGCGTTCGGCAAGGACGATGCGCACGCCGTCGACGCCCAGCCGCGAGGCGATCTGGTTGGAGAAGTCAAGCGTCGCGAAGATCAGCACACCGACGCCGGCGGCCGGCAGCAGCATCATTTGCGAAGCATAGCCATAGACGGCGCCGCCATGGCCGACAGAGGTCCAGCCGTCGACATCACCGGACCCGAAGCACAGGCCGTAGCCGGCAAGCGTCTTGTCGTGACCGGCCGGGCGCATGCCGAACGGCGTCCACATTTCGCGCAGCGCCGCCGGCGAGATGATGGAATTGCCTTGCACGTCGAACCCGCCGCGCAGCAGGCACTGGGCGTAACGCGCCATGTCGCCGGTGGTGGAGAAGATATTGCCGGCCGGCGATCCGCCGAGGCTGAACACCGGCGCCGGCGTGTCGCCGTCGAGCGTCCACATGTCAGCTGGTGCAAGCCTTTCACGAATGCCGGGTGCCATGCCGCACGAGGAGCTGTCCATGCCGAGCGGCTTTAGGATGTTGGCGGCGACATAATCGGAGTAGCTCTGGCCGCTGACCGTCTCGATCACCCGGCCGACGACGGCGATGCCGGCGTTGGAGTAATGCATCACCCCGAGGCTCGGGTCCTGCTTCAAGGTCGAGCTTGCCAGCTCGTTGACCGTGTCTTCGAGCGGCGGACGGGTGGCATCGAGATAGTGCCCGCTCTTCGGCTCGCGTACAAGGCCGGCCGTATGGGTCATCAGCTTGCGCAGGCTGATGACCGAGCCGTAGGGCCCGCCTTCGGCGCCGGCGAACGGGTTTATCGGCTTGAAGCCGGGGAGATAGGTCGACACGTCGACATCGATATCGACGAGCCCCTTCTCGACCAATTGCATGATCGCCAGTGAGGTGAAGGTCTTGGTGATGGAGCCGATGCGGAAGCAGGTGTCCCTGCCCATGTCGAAATGCCGGTCATGACGCTGGACATGGCCTTCGGCGAGCACGCCGTCACGGTCGACAAGGGCATAGGAGATCGACGGGATCGCCTTGTCCTCGACCTCGTAACGTATTAGATCCTCGAAAAGCTCGATCGAGGCGGCAGACAGAGAGGGCATCGGTACGCTCCTTGGGTCTCGATAGGAATGGGTCTCAATGGGAATGGCGAGGGTCCAGCATGTCGCGCAACGCATCGCCGACAAGGTTCCACGACAGCACGAAAAGGAAGACGGCAGCGCCGGGGAAGGCCAGCGTGTACCAGAACTGGAAAGGGTTGCCGGGCTGGCCGACGATCCAGTTGCGCGAGTAGGCGATGAACTGTCCCCAGTCGGCATAGCCTTCTTCGGTGCCGACGCCGAGGAAGCTGAGCGCCGAGGCAGACAGCACCATCGAACCAGTCGCCATCGTTGCCAGCACCAGCACCGGGAACATGGCGTTGGGCAGGATGTGCAGCACGATCAGCCTGAGATCGCTGGCGCCGTAGCTGCGTGCCGCATGGATATAGTCCATCTCGCGGATCCTCAGGATCTCGCTTCGCACGATACGGGCATAGCTCATCCACCCGAACGTCGTCAGGGCAATGGTGATCGGCACGATGCCCTTGCCAAGCAGCGCCGTCAGCACCATGGCCGCGATCAGGAACGGCACCGCCATGAACACGTCGACGATGCGCATCAGGATTTCTTCGGCAAGCCCGCCATAATAGGCGGCGACCGCGCCGACCACCGTGCCGATCAGCACGGAGATCGCCACGACCCCGAGACCGATCTTGAACGCCGTGCGCGTTCCCCAGACGACACCGTAGAAGATGTCGTACTGGCCTTGCGTGGTGCCGAAAACGGCCTCCGGCGAAGGTGGCTGCGGCGTTGCCAGGAAGCCTGCGCGCGGCGTGTCGTAGGGTGAAAGCTGGAAGCTTTGCGGCGGCGCCAGAACGGGTGCGAAGACGGCGATCAGCACGAAGGCCAGAAGCACCACGACGCCAAAGAGGGACACCGGATTTCTTGCGAGGTAACGAAGAACCTTCATTGCGTCTTCACCCTCGGATCGAGCAGCGGATAGATAAGGTCGACGATGAGGTTCATCAGCACCAGAACGACCGCAAAATAGAGGCCGAAACCGAGAACCGCCGGGAAATCCAGATTGGCGGCGGTCTTGGCTGCGAACTGGCCGAGGCCGGCATAGTCGAAGATCGTCTCGGTGATGACGACACCGCCCATCATCACGGCGAGCTCCATGCCGGCGATGGTCGCAACCGGCAGAAGCGCATTGCGCCGGGCATGGCGCAGTTCGACGACGCGGCGCGGCAGACCCTTGGCGCGAGCGGTGCGCACATAGTCCTGGCGCAGCGTCTCCAGCATCGACGTGCGCATCACCCGGGTCATGCTGGCAACGTTGACATAGGTCAGCGTGATCACCGGCGCTGCCAGATGGCGAAGCGCATCGCCGAAGATCGCCAGATTGCCGTTCAGCAGCGCATCAACAGTGTTGGCGCCGGTATAACGCACGAAGTCGCCGGAACTGACCACGGTCTGTGCCCATTGGCTGAGCCGGCCGGGCGGAAACCAGTCGAGCGCCGAGTAGAAGATCAACAGCATCAGCAGACCGAAAACGTAGACCGGGAAAGACCAGCCGAGAATGGTGAAGATGCGGATGAGGTGATCCGGCCAACGATTGAGATAGATGCCCGCCCGTGAGCCAAGGAAGATCGCGAGCAGCAGGCATGGAACGAAGGCCAGCACCACCAGTTCCAGGGTCGCCGGAAACAGCGACATCAGCGCGGTCGAAACCGGCTGGCGGGCCGTCTCCGACCAGCCGAGATTGCCGGTCAGGATGCCGCCGATCCAGCGGCCGTACTGAATGTAGAAGGGATCGTTCAGCCCGTACTGTTCGATCATCCTGCGGATGCTTTCCTGACCACCCTTGAGATAATCAGGCGACGGCGCATAGGCCGCCAGTCTCTGCGTCGGCGAAAGCGACATCTGCAGCGCAAAGATCATCAACGACAGAGCGAAGAGAACGATGGGCAACATCATCAGTCGTCTGAGTGCATAGTTCAGCACGGTTCACACGTTCCGATTTCAGGGAAAATGAAACAAAGGCATGTCGGGCGGGGATGCCGCCCGACATGCAGCAATTCAAAGTGCTACAGCGACCTTTGCGCGTCTAATAAGACGCGCGGCGCAGTAGCCAATCAGTCGTTGGCCTTGGTGACCGGATAGAAGTCCCAGGCACCGTAGAGGATCATGTTGTCGACATAACCATCGATGTTGCTGCGGGTGACGACGTAGCCGAAGTCCTCCCACAGGAACTGGGTGGTGGCGTATTCGTACGACATTTCCTGCAGCTTGGCGTAGATCGGCTCGCGCACGGCGGGATCGACCGAGGCCCAGGCCTCATCGAGCAACGGCTTGAACTTCTCCGCCATCAGGTCGCGATAACCCTGGCCAACCATGCCGCCGACGAGACCCGTGGGCGAGAGATAGTAGCTGGCGGCACCGAGCGGACCGCCCGGGTCGGAATAGTCGGGCCCCCAGCCCATCACCGTCAAGGGTGCGGCCGGCTTTTCGCGGTTGTTGAGCTTGTCCGAAACGGATGCCCATGGCAGCGCCTGGATCTGCATCTTGAACTTCGGGTTGATGCGCGACAGGCCCTGCTGCAGCGCCGAAAGTGCGGCGGTCAGCTGCGGGTTGCCTTCGGTGACATAGGCCGTAAACGCAAAGCCGGTCTCCCAGAGCTTGCCGCCGAACGCCTTCTTGAAGTGTTCCTCGGCCTTGGCGGGATCGTAGCTGTAAACAGGCGAATCCGGGCGATAGCCCATGATGCCGCGCACGGTCGGCCCGCGCGACTGCACGGTCTTTCCGAGCAGCACCTGGTTCAGGAGCGCATCGTAGTTCTGGGCGTAGTTGAAGCCCTTGCGCACATCGATGTCGGCGAAGAAGTCCGGCGGAATGCCGGCACCGTCGAGCTTGCCGCTTCCGATGGCCGGGTTGTCGTTGTCGTCGAGCGGCCAGGCGAAGAAGACGCCGCGCGAAAACACCTTCTGCAGGCCGTCGATGACCTTGACGCCCTCGGTCTTGCTGAGTTCGTCGATGAACTCGACCGGCGCGGTGACAAAATCGGCGTCGCCGGACAGAAGCTGCAGGCGTCGCGTCGTCCATTCCGGAACGGTGCGCATGACCACCCGCTCGAGCTTGGCCGGCCCCATGAAATAATTGTCGAAGCGCTTCAGAGTGATGCGCCGGTCGGTGCGGTCCCATTCCTCGAGCATGAATGGCCCTGTGCCGTTCTCCTCGGCAAACAGCGGATTGGCGCCGAGTTCCGGACGATAGTGGGCCTTCCAGGTATCGCCCGAGCCATCCCAGCCGCCGACCGAGGCAACCCATTCCTTGTCGAGAACCGAGGTACCGAACGGCAGCGCGATCACGCCAAGGGTGGCCGGAAACGACTTCGGCAGCTTCAGCGTGAGATTGTCGCCATCGACGATAATCTGCGAGGCGAGCTGGTCATAGACCTTGCGCAGGATCTCGGGGCTGGCGTCGTTGATGGACTTGACCTCGCCTTCGGTCTCTACCCACTTGGCGATGTCGGTATATTTGCCGGCGGTGATCACCTCGGTGATCGCGTTCGACATCCACGACTGACCCTGAAGAATGGCGCGCAGCAGCGAATAGCGCACGTCCTCGGGCGTGATCTGGCCGTAGCCCGGCTCGATCGTCGCCTTCTGGGCGTCGGTCAGCTTGTCGTAATATTCCCAGGTGACCTTGCCGTCGGCGCCCTTGACGCCGACCTTGTGGGCGAAAACGCCCTTGCGGATCGGGAAGGTATAGCTCACCGAGCCGTCGTCGCCCTGCTTGATGAGGCCGTTTTCAAGCGACGGCACCTCGGTCGAAAGCGACGGCACGAACTCGGAGATCTTCGAGCCGTTGAAGTTCAACAGCCGGCTGTAGATGTTGAGCGCGCCGTAGGAGCTTGGCGTGTTGGCGATATAGGCCGGATCGAACGACTGGATGTCGTCGGTCCACATGAAGACGAAAGTGCCGGGGTTCTTGGTCTCGGCCATAGCGGGCGCAGCCGCGATGCCGAGCCCCAGGCTGAGGGCTAGGGCTAAGGTGCGTTTCATCGTTGTTCCCATTTGGTGGAGGCGGAAGTTTTCTTCTCGTTATAAGGGAGGCTAGAAGAGCGCTTGCAGGTCTGTCCAATGTGTAGTTAGGATAGACTATGCAAAACACGCATGAGGGCCGGCATGGAACTGCAATGGCTTGAAGATTTTCTGGAAATCGCCGCGACGCGGAATTTCTCGACGGCGGCGACCGCGCGCAATATTTCCCAACCGGCCTTCAGCCGACGCATCAAATCGCTGGAGAACTGGATTGGCGCCGACCTGATCGACCGCAGCACTTACCCCGTGCAGCTGACCCGGGCCGGCACGATGTTCCTGCCCGGCTGCCAACGGCTCGTCCGCGAAGCGTACCGCCTGCGCACCGACTGCCGCAATGTCGCCGGCGAAAGCTCGGCCATGCTCACCTTCACCTCGCTGCATACGCTGGCGATGTATTTCTTTCCAAAGTGGATCGGCTCGCCGCTGATCTCGCGCATGCCGCTTCGCACCAGCATGCATGCGGCCGACTTCCTCGAAAGCATCGATCACCTGTGCTCCGGCCAGTGCGATTTCGCCATCACCTATGTCCATCCCGACGGCCCTCCGGTGCTGGAGGGCGGCCCGTTCGAATCCCTGCAGATCGGCAAGGACCGGCTCATTCTCGTATCGGGAACCGACGACAACGGCCGGCCGCTGTTCGATATCGACGTGCCCGAAACCACCGAGATCCCCTATCTCGCCTATTCCTGGAGCGACGGTTATATCGGCAAGCTGGCAACGCTGATCCAATCGCGCTGGCGCCGCCCGCTCAACCTCAGCACCGTCTACCAGTCCGGCCTTGCCGATGGCTTGAAGCACATGGCCGTTGCCGGGCGGGGCGTCGCCTGGCTGCCGCAGATTTGCGTCGCCGAGGCCATGCGGCAGGGACGCCTGGCCCAGATCGGCGGCCAGCAGATGTCGCTGGAAATGGAGATCCGGATCTTCAGGCGCGCCGGCCCCGGTAGCCATGACAGCGATGCGCTATGGCAGCATCTCAAGCAATGTGCCGCACTGCCCCAGTACAAGAGCGGCTTCGAGGCAACGACCGACGCGGCCTGAGGCGTCAATCCGCCCGAAATCGCACGACCGGCGCGATATGCGAAGACAGGCGATACAATGCGCAAAGCACATAGTTTTGCCTGCCACAATCGTGACACATTGATTTCACTGGATTTTGCGGCGGCAGCGGATTGGGAGCGAGGCCGATGTCTGCTCCAGCGACCCGGCGGACAGGGCTGATCGCACCTCCCTTCCGTATTGACAGGATGCGACCTCGTTGCGAGACCTGAAAGCGCAACGTCCCTTCGAAATCGGGTGCATGTGCTGATGATCCTGTCCAAATCCGCAAAGCCTGAGCTGCCCGAGGATGTCATCCTTTCCGTGGAAGACCTCGAAGTTTCCTTCGCTGCCGGCACCCGGGCGCAGCTGCGCGCGGTGCGTGGCGTCTCCTTCAGCATCGCGCGCGGCGAGACCGTCGCGCTGGTCGGAGAATCCGGATCGGGCAAATCGGTCACGGCGATGACAATCATGCGGCTGACCGAATATGACGGCGCAGCCATCACCGGCGGACGGGTGTTGATGCGTTTGAAGGACGGCAAGGTCGCCGACCTCGCCAAGCTCTCGGAAAAGCGGGTCGAGGCGCTGCGCGGCGCGGAAATCTCGATCGTCTTCCAGGATCCGATGTCGAGCCTGAACCCGGTCTTCACTGTTGGCGATCAGATCGCCGAGGCGGTGATCCATCATCAGGATAAGACGCCGGAACAGGCGCGCCAGATCGCGCTCAATACCCTGAAGCTGGTCCGTGTGCCCGATGCCGAGCGCCGGCTCGACCAGTATCCCCACCAGCTTTCCGGCGGTATGCGCCAGCGCGTCATGATCGCCATAGCCCTTGCCTGCCGCCCCTCGCTGATGATCCTCGACGAGCCGACAACCGCGCTCGACGTGACCATCCAGGCGCAGATCCTCGATCTGGTTCGCGCCTTGCAGCGCGAGATCGGCATGTCGGTGCTGTTCATCACCCACGACATGGGCGTGGTTGCCGAAGTCGCCGACCGGGTCTGCGTCATGCTCAAGGGCGAGATCGTCGAGGAAGGCTCGGTCTACGACATCTTCGCCAAGCCGAAACATGCCTACACACGCGCGCTGATTTCCGCCGTGCCCCGCCTCGGCAGCATGGCGGACAAGGACGCGCCGGAGAAATTTCCATTGCTTGTGTTCGAACCCGAGCGCCTGCTTGCCGAGGTGACAGAATGAACGCGTCCGCGCCGATGAAGGAAACCCGAAAGCCGCTCGTCGAGGTGCGCAACCTGGTGACGCGCTTCGATTTGAAGGCCGGATTGTTCGGCCATGTCTCGGGTCGGGTGCACGCGGTGGAGAACGTCTCCTTCGACATCTTTCCGGGAGAGACCCTGGCGCTGGTCGGTGAATCCGGCTGTGGCAAGTCGACGGTTGCCCGTTCGATCATGCAGCTCGACCGACCGCGTTCGGGCTCGATCCGGTTCGACGGAACCGAGTTGATCGGCGCGCCGCGTGCTATGCTCGCGCGGTTTCGACGCGACGCCCAGATGGTCTTCCAGGATCCGTTCTCGTCGCTCAACCCGCGCATGACGATCGAGCAGTCGCTGATGGACCCTATGCGTGTTCACAAGCTGGGCTCGACCGCGGTCATGCGCGCCCGCGCCGCCGAGCTTCTCTCCAAAGTAGAGCTGTCGCCTGAGCATCTCGAGCGCTATCCGCACGCGTTTTCCGGCGGCCAGCGCCAGCGCATCTGCATCGCCCGCGCGCTTGCGCTCAACCCGCGCCTGATCGTCGCCGACGAGGCCGTCGCCTCGCTCGACGTGACGATCCAGGCGCAGGTCATCAACCTCCTGATGGACTTGCAGCGCGAGATGCAGATCGCCCTCCTGTTCATCAGCCACGACATGGCCGTGGTCGAGCGCATCGCCCACCGTGTCGCGGTGATGTATCTCGGCGAAATCGTCGAGATCGGCGACCGCCGTTCGGTCTTCGGCAATCCGCAGCATCCCTATACCCGCAAGCTCCTGTCGACCGTTCCGATCGCCGACCCGACACGCCGCCCGGAAGGCCGCCAGCCGATGTCCGACGAGATCCCAAGCGCCGTGCGCCCGCCGGACTTCGTGCCGCGCGAACTGCCGATGCAACAGGTCTCATCCAGCCATTTCGTGCGACAGGTCGCAACGGGCTGACGACGACAACCAATCCCCTCTTCAGATCAGAGCATTCCGAGATGAACACTTCCGAAGTGACGCTGGCGGCTGCGAACGCTACCGGCAACGTGACCGCAGACATCGACAGCGCCCCGGCGCAACCGAAAGCCAACGGCTTCCTGCGCCCTGCGGCCGCAGAGCGACCGACGCCCTATATCGAAGTCGACGAATTGCGCCTTGCCCGCAACATTGAGGCCATGCAGCAGCGTGCCGATCAAGCCGGCGTCTCGATGTTTCCGCACGTGAAAACGCACAAGAGCCTTTATGTCGCGCGACGGCAGCTGGCACTTGGCGCCCGCGGCATCACCGCGTCCAAGCCAAGCGAGGCGCTGGTCTTTGCGGAAGCCGGGATACCGTCGATCATCCTTGCCTATCCCATCGTCAAGCCGCAGTCGCTCGACCGTTTGCTGCCCGTGGTCAAGGCGCGCGGCACGCAGCTGCGCACGATTGCGGCAAGCGCGACGGGCGTCGAAGCGTTGTCGGCGGCCGCCACAAGTCACGGTGTCGAAATCGGCGTCTTCCTCAAGGTCGATGTCGGCCTCGGCCGCGTCGGCCTCAAGCCGAACGATCCGGCTGCGCTCAAATTGTGCGCCCAGATCGCCGCTTCCGACGGCCTGCACTTTGCCGGCCTGCTTTCGCACGCCGGCCATTCCTACGCGGCCACTGGCCCGCAGGGCCTGGCCAAGGTCGCCCGCGATGAGGCCGCAGACCTTGCCGGTCTCGCCGGCGGGCTTCGGGACCGCGGCATCGCCGTCGACTGCATTTCCGTCGGCGCAACGCCGACCTGTGCCGGCGCGCCTCTGTCCCAGGAGGTCGACTGCGTCCGGCCCGGCAATTACGTGTTCCTCGACGGAACCGCGCTCAGGCTCGGCATCTGCACGGCCGACGACCTGGCGCTCTCGGTAGTTGCGCGCGTCGTTGCCTCCAATGACACGCACTTCATCATCGACGCCGGCTCCAAGTCGATGAGCTCCGATCGCGGCGCACACGGCATGGGCGGCGCCGGCTTCGGCACCGTCGTCAGCGCCGAAGGCGATGGCGAAACAGGTGTCTGGACGCTCGAGCGGCTGTCTGAAGAACATGGCTTCGTTCCCTTCTCGGGACGCCCCTTGACCCTCGGAAGCCGTGTGCGGGTCTTTCCCAACCACTCCTGCGCATCGATCGCCAACTTCGATCATTTCACGCTGCATCACGCCGATGGCGGGGCGACGACACTGCCGGTCGATGCCCGCTGCTGCCAGACCTGATCGGGCGTGTGACGCACGGATGCGTCACAACGACATCGCCGCCCGTGCTACGCGATGGCCGTGTGGCCCAACCGGAGCCCACTGCATGTTTCCTTAAGTCCTATCCGACCTAAGGATAAAAACATGCAGCAATTCAAAGTGCTACGGCGACCTTTGCGCGTCTATTAAGACGCGTGGCGCTGTAGAACTGAAGGCGGGCCTTCGCCTTCAGCCGGCAAAACCTGCCCGCCGGCACGCCACCTTTACCCCTAAGGATCAGCCCCGCTCTCAAGCGACCCCGGCCGGTGAAACGTTCGTTACCAACGGCAGACGGTCTTCCGTTCCGTCTGGACCGAACTGCTGTCATTGGTCAGGGCGTTGCACTTGTCCGCGGTATCTATGCGCGGGAAGAAATCGCCGACGGCCGCCTAGCCGTCGCTCTCGATCGACCATGGCCGAGCGAATTCGCCTATTATATCGTGACGTTGCCTGCGGCGACCGAACGGCCGGCAATTGCGCATTTCGTCGACTGGCTGATGGAAGAGGCGCAAGCGCGACACTTTCGCGGCTCCAACGCCTGAGGCAACGCCCGCCTCCAACTTTGCCTGAATGGCAATTTGACTTATGTCACGACCGATGAATAATGTCAGCAATCGACAACTGAAGGATCCCCATGCCTATCCGCAACACCGATCAGATCATGCACAAAGCCGCGTGGCTCTACTATAGCCATGGGTTACGGCAGGACGAAGTTGCGCAGAAACTGGGGATCTCCCGCGCCTCTGTCGCGACCTATCTCAGGCGAGCACGCGAGACCGGGATCGTCAACATCACCACTTCGACCGAGCTTTTCACCGACGACGTGCTGGCGCGCGAGCTCGAGGATGCAACCGGGGTCACGGCGGCCTGGATCGTGCCGGAGGACCGGCAGGCCATGGACCCGACGGCTGAGATGCCGGTGCTGGCTGCATCCGTCTTTCTCGAACTGATCAACAAGGGCGATCGCGTCGGCGTCGCCTGGGGGCGAACGGTCTATCATATCGCCGACGTGATGCCCTTCGCCGACCTGCGTGGCGTCACTGTGGTCCAGCTCTGCGGCAATCTCGGCGCGCCCTATTCCTATCGGCCGGACCAGTGCACGACGGAGATCGCCCGCCGGCTCAATGCCGAAGGCATCAATTTCTACGCGCCGCTCGTGCTGTCGTCCGAGCGGCTGGCCGAGGAGCTTCGCGGCGAGCCGGTGATCCGCGAGCAGCTGTCGACGATCGCCGACTGTCATCTGGCGCTCTATTCCGTCGGCGGCATCGAGGACGACAGCCACCTCGTCAAGTGCGGCGCGCTCAGCGCCAGCGAGATGCACCGCATGGGCGAGGAAGGCGCTGTCGGTGTCATCGCCGGACAGCTGATCGATGGTGACGGCCAATGGGTGAACTGCGCCCACAATCGGCGCTGCATCTCCGCCGATCTCTCGTCGATCCGCGCCATCGAGAAGCGCATGCTGGTCGTCCAGGAAGAGAGCAAATTCGAACCGCTGATGGCGGCGCTGAAGGGCGGCTTCGCCTCGCATCTGGTGGTCACGACATCAATGGCGCGCCGCGTCATGGAGCGCTGGAGCCGGGACGGTCTCGGCAAGGCAGGCGCAACGACGACTTAAAGCGCGTTGTGATGCGTAGGGCTGGCAGTACGCAAACGGGGCGGTCTTTCGACCGCCCCACTTTCATCAACAAACCGCGTGATCAGGGCTTCGGCATCCACGCCGGCATGGCGACATCCGCGTGGGCGAACTGCGGCAGCTTGGTGCCGAGTTCTTCCATGTTCTTGATGTCCTGATCGTTCAGGTCCTTCTGGGTGATCAACGTCGGGGGCACGATGACGCTGCGGCCCGGATCCTCGCCGGCAAGCAGCATGGCGAGTGTGCGAACCGAGACTTGTCCGACCACGGCCGGGTTGGTGGCGGCAGTCGCAGCCCAGGCGGAATCCGGCTCGCGCATTGCCGCGATATCGGAGGTCGAGATATCGGCGGAATAGATCTTCACGTTGGACGAAAGACCGGCTTCGTCGACCGCAATCTTGACGCCCTTGGCGAACTCGTCATAGGGCGCGAACATCACGGTGATATCGGGATTGGCGGAGATGACCGAGCGCGCCTGGTTGGCAACCGAGTTGGCAATCGGGTTGTCCATGGTGCCGAATTGCGAGACCTCGTTGATCCCGGAATACTTGCCCTTGAATTCCTTCCAGGTCTCGTCGCGACGGTCGAGCGGAGCGATGCCGGCGACATAGACGTAGCCCGCCTTGAAGCTCTCGCCATTGTCCTTGATCGCCTGTTCCAGAGCAAGGCGGGCAAGATCCCGGTCGGACTGTTCGACCTGCGGGATTTTCTCGTTTTCGACGTTCACGTCGAAGGCCACGACCTTGATACCGGCCTCGACGGCGCGCTGTGCCGCTTCCTTCATCGATTCGGTCAGGCCGTGCTGGATGATGATCCCCTGCACGCCGAGCGCGATCGCCTGGTCGACCATGTCGGCCTGCAGCGCTGCATCCTGGCGGCTGTCGAGAACCTGCAACTGAACGCCGAGGGCCTTTGCCTGCGCCTCCACGCCGGCAAGGTAGGACTGGAAGAAATCGCCGGTCGAGAGATAGCGCACCAGCGCGATCTTGACGTCAGCCGGCTTGTCGAAGGGCTTCGGCATATCGGCGGCAAAGGAAGCGGTGGCGAAAGCCACGGTTCCGGCAAGGCCAAGCGCCAGCTTGCCCAATGCTCTGCGTGTCATGTTCATTTCAGTCTCCTCCACTGGTGAACGTTTGTTGTCCGCGGGCGGGGCTTTCCCGTCAGCGTTTGCCTCTTTTCGAGAGCGCAAAGGTGAAGATCAGGGCGATGACGAGAACCGCGCCCTTGATGAAATCCTGCGTGTAATAGGGTGCATTCATCATCGTCAGGCCCTGGAGCAGGATGCCGACGAAGAGCGCGCCGATCGCTGTGCCGAACGCATTCGGCTTGGCCGCCCCCAAGACGGCAAAGCCGATCAGCGCGGCAGCGACGGCATCGAGCAAGAGATTGTTGCCCGAGGCGATGTCGCCGCGGCCGAGGCGCGCGGCGAGCAGGATGCCGCCGATCGACGCGAAGACGCCTGAA
Source organism: Ensifer sp. Root31 (assembly GCF_001424825.1). Classification (NCBI taxonomy): domain Bacteria; kingdom Pseudomonadati; phylum Pseudomonadota; class Alphaproteobacteria; order Hyphomicrobiales; family Rhizobiaceae; genus Ensifer; species Ensifer sp. Root31. The sequence goes on from NZ_LMCO01000016.1 coordinate 67,500, forward strand.
ATGACATAGGCCGAGATCTTATAGGCGTTGACCGGAGCGCCAGCCAGGCCGGCGGCGCGCTCGTTGGAGCCGACCGCATACATCATGCGTCCGAAGCGGGTGTATTCGAGGAAGAACCAGATCAGCACCGCCAGCACGATCAGCACCACGACGGCGACGGGTACGAGGTTCGGCAGGATGAGGTCGAAGCGATGGCGGCCAAGCGCCAGGAAAGCGGGGCTGAAAGTGCCTGTTGCGACCGAGCCGTCAGGAAGCGTCATGCCTGCGGCGATAGAGCGTCCCTCGGTCGGTATGCGCTGCAGGCCGAGCAGCAGGAACATCATGCCGAGCGTCGCGAGCAGGTCCGGCACACGCATGTAGACGATGATGATACCGTTGATCAGCCCGACGAGAACGCCGATCGCCAGACAGACGAGCGTCGCCGTCAGCGCATCTCCGCCCATCACCACCATCACATAGGACGACGCCATCATCGCCGTGGTCGCGACCGAGCCGATCGACAGGTCGAAGCCGCCGACAACCAGCGTCGCCGTGACGCCGAGCGCCAGGATGCCGGTGATCGACACGGATTGCAGGATGAAGACGGCGCTCTGCGGCGAGGAAAACCCGTTCGTCACCAGCGAGAAGTAGACGACCAGTCCGCCCAGAAGGACAAGGAAACCGTATTTGATGGCGATATCGCGCAGGCCAACCGTGGCCGTGGGCGGCAGCACCGGCAACGCGGAAGCGGCGGGCACCGCGGGTTTCATCTGTTCACTGCTCATGGGGCTGTCCCTGCTGATGATGTTGACCGGCGATCTCCTGCAGGAGGCGCTCGACGTCGACCGAAGCGTTGCGATGCTCGCCGACCACAGTATGTTCCGACATCACCAGAATGCGGTCGGCGACCTCGAAAGCTTCGTCGAGTTCGGTCAGGAAGACGATAGTGGCGCGACCCGCCGCCGAGGCGCGCAGTTTGGCGCCGATATCGCGGCGTGCGGCGATGTCGACGCCCTGGAAAGGCTCGTCGAGGATCAGGAGACGCGACGGCTCGGAAAGCCACCGCCCGACCATCACCTTCTGCTGATTGCCGCCGGAAAGCGTCTGCATTTCGTCGCGCTCGCTGCGGCAGACGACGCCGAGGGCGGCGATCTGCGCCCGCGATTTCGCCCGTTCGGACCGGCGGTTCGCTATGCCGAAGCGCGACAGCCGCTTGAGGAACGGCAGGCTGATATTCTCGTAGATGTTGAAATCGGGAACGATGCCGCTGTCGGATCGATCCTTCGCCACCAGAAACACGCCCTTGGCAATCGCCTGGCCGGTCGATTGCGGGCGATAGGAAGCGCCGTCGAGCGTCATCTGGCCGGCGGCGGGCGGGCGGGCTCCGAAGAGCGTCTCGGCCAGCGCCGTCTTGCCGACGCCTACGAGGCCCGTGACCGCGACGATTTCTCCATCGCCCAGTTTGAGATCGAACGGACGCGACGTGTCGGTAAGTTTCAGTCCCTGGGCAGAAAAGACGCAACCGAGCCCTTCGCGCACGGTCACGTCGCCTGCCGAGACTTTCTGTCCGAGCATCGCATTGACGGCACCCTCATAGTCCAGATCCGCGCCTTCGAAGCGGCCGGTTATGCGCCCGTCGCGCAGGGTGACGATGCTGTCGGCGAGCCTGCGGATATCGGACATCCGGTGCGAGATATAAAGGATCGCGACGCCACGGGCTTTCAGCCGATCGAGAAGCTCGAACAGCCGATCGGCCTCGGCGCTCGACAGCGACGAGGTCGGCTCGTCGAGGATCAGCACCTGCGGCTCGTGCGCCATGGCGCGGGCGATCGCCACCATCTGCCGGTCGGCGAGCGTCAGATCGTTGATATCAGCGGAAAGATCTATGGCGAGGCCCATGCGGGCGGCGACGACGGCAGCCTCGCGCCTTACCCGGCGCGGGTTGAAGAAGAGGCGCGCACCGCGGCCGTTCAGCCGGTCGAGCGTGAGGTTGGTCGCGACGTCGAGGTCGGCAACGACGCCATCATTGATGTTCTGGTGAACCGTCACCACACCAGCACGGATCGCCTCCGCCGGTGTTGTCGGCGAAAAAGAGAGATCATCCAGCTGCATGGCTCCGGCGTCTCCGACGTAGACGCCGCTGAGGATGCGCACCAGTGTCGACTTTCCAGCGCCGTTGGCGCCCATCAGCACCGTCACGGCACCCTTGCGCAATTCGAGATCGACGCCCTTCAGAACCGGTATCGGCCCGAAGGATTTGCGCACGCCCTCGACGCGAAACACTGCTTGTTCGCTCATGCTCTCCTCCCAATGAAGTCAGGTTAGGATGGCTATCCATCAAATGTCAAGGCGATTGACATTTGACAGAATGCCGATTTAGCTATGGCCCATGACAGCATGGCGAGGAGCGGCCGAGGCCGGCCATGCCCATAGGGAGGACCATATGGACAAGCACGTTTTCGAGGCGCTCAGCGCCGAAACGCTGCCATTAAGGCTGAGCGGCAATGCTGCGCTATGTGACAGGATCGGCGGTGATCATCGCCGCTGGCAGGTCAAGGAGGTCGGCGACGGCAACCTCAATCTCGTCTTCATCGTCACGGGCGATAAGGGCGCGGCGATCGTCAAGCAGGCGCTCCCCTATGTCAGGCTCGTCGGTGAGCGCTGGCCCTTGCCGTTGAAGCGCTCGTTCTTCGAATACCACGCCCTTACCCGCCAGGCGGCGCGCGACCCGGGCATGGTGCCGGAAATCCTGTTCTTCGACGCCGAGCAGGCGATGATCATTATGGAATATCTGGCGCCGCACGTGATCCTGCGGCGTGCGCTGATCGCGGGGCGCAGGCTGCCGAAGATCGGTCGCGATCTCGGGCTTTTCGCGGCCCGCACGCTTTTCCGCGGCTCGGACCTTTCGATGCCGACGCGCGACAAGAAGGCCGATCTCGCCCTTTTCGCGGACAATGTCGAACTCTGCGATATCACCGAAAACCTGGTCTTTTCCGATCCCTACTTCGAGGCGGAAATGAACCGCCACACCACCCCGCACCTCGACAGCCTGGTCGAGGAATTGCGTCGCGACCGCGACCTGAAGGTCGAGGCCCAGCGGCTGAAACACATCTTCTCCGCCAAGGCCGAAACCCTCTGCCACGGCGATCTACATACGGGTTCGGTCATGGTCACCGACGACGAGACGCGCGTCATCGATCCGGAATTCGCCTTCTACGGCCCGATCAGCTTCGATGTCGGCATGCTCTTGGCGAACTTCTGGATGAGCTACTTCTCGCAGGAAGGCCACGAGAGCGCTGCCGGCGAACGCGATCAGATGCGCGCCTACCTGCTGGATACGGCAGAGACGATCTGGCAAACCTTCTGCGACGAGTTTACCGAGCTCTGGCGCAGCGAGCGCAAGGGTATCCTCTATCAGGCGAGCCTTTTCGAAGAGCGCGCCGACCCGTTCGGCGCCGAACAGGCGCTGACCATCGTTCTTGATGAGATCTACCGCGAGATGCTCGGCTTTGCCGGGGTGGAGATCCTGCGCCGCATCCTCGGCCTTGCCCACAATGCCGATTTCGAAACCATCGCCGACCTCAGCCGCCGCGCCAAATGCGAAAGCAAGGCGCTGAAGCTCGGGCGCCATCTTGCCGTCAACCGGGATCGCATTGCGAGCCTCTGGGATATTCGCGCCACTGCGGAACGGCTTCAGCAGGAGACACTTTCGTGAAAGTCGGAGAAAAGCACTACCATACGATCTGGCTCAACGCCGACGGCCGTTCGGTCGACATCATCGACCAGCGCTGGCTGCCGCACGAGTTCCGGATCGTGACGTTGAAAACCGTCGCCGACGTCGCCGTTGCCATCCGCGACATGTGGGTGCGCGGCGCACCGCTGATCGGCGTCACCGCCGCCTACGGCATCGCCATCGCAGTGGCCGACGACCCGTCCGACCGCCATCTCGACGCGGTCTGGGAGGAACTCAACGAGACCCGGCCGACGGCGATCAACCTGCGCTGGGCGCTCGACGCCATGCGCCAGTTCCTCCGTCCGCTGCCGGTGGAAGAGCGTGCCGTGGCCGCCTACCAGCGCGCCGCCGAAATCGCCGAGGAGGATGTTGAACTCAATCGTGCGATCGGCGCCAACGGCCTCAAGATCATCCGCGAGATCGCCGCAACCAAGAAGCCCGGGGAGCCCGTCAACATATTGACCCACTGCAATGCCGGGTGGCTCGCGACCGTCGACTACGGAACGGCGACCGCGCCGATCTATATGGCGACGGAGGCGGGCATCCCCGTCCACGTCTATGTCGACGAGACCCGGCCGCGAAACCAGGGTGCGCAGCTGACAGCCTGGGAATTGAACGGCCATGGTGTCCCGCACACGCTGATCGTCGACAATGCCGGCGGCCACCTGATGCAGCACGGCGAAGTCGACATGGTGATCGTCGGCACCGACCGCACCACCGCCAATGGCGATGTCTGCAACAAGATCGGCACCTATCTGAAGGCGCTTGCCGCCAGCGACAACGACGTCCCCTTCTATGTCGCGCTGCCCTCGCCGACCATCGACTGGACGGTCAAGGACGGCGTGAAGGAGATTCCGATCGAGGAGCGCACCGGCGACGAGGTGAGCTTCGTCCAGGGCCGCGGCCCCGACGGTTCGATCATCACGGTTCGCGTTTCGCCAGAAGGCAGCCCTTCGGCAAACCCGGCCTTCGACGTGACGCCGGCCCGGCTCATCACTGGCCTCATCACCGAGCGCGGCGTCGCCGTGCCCTCGCCCGAAGGCCTCAAAGCGCTGTTTCCGGAAAGGAGCTGACCGATGAGCCTTACAAACCAGAAGACCACCGAAGAAATCGCGCTCGGCATTCGCCGCCGCGTCTTCTTCCACACGATGAAGAACAACGGCGGCTATCTGAGCCAGGCCTGCTCGGCCGCCGAAAGCCTTGCCTTGCTCTACAACGAGATCCTGACGCTCGGCGAGCCGACCTTGCCCAAAGTACCGCTGCCGTTTCGCGGCGTGCCCTCTGCCGATAACCCGGAGGCCTTCACCGGCGCGGGCTATCACGGCCCGGCAGCACCCGAGTACGACCGCTTCTTCATCTCGCCGGCGCACTATGCGCTGGTGATTTATAGCGCGCTCATCGAAGTCGGCCGTATGGACGATAGCGCGCTCGACCATTTCAACAAGGACGGAAGCTCGGTCGAGATGATCGGCGCCGAACACAGCCCGGGCATGGAGGTTACGACCGGCTCGCTGGCACAGGGGCTTTCCATGGCCTCCGGCGTCGCCTTCGCTCGCAAGAAGCGCATCGAACCAGGCAAGGTCTGGGTCTACATGTCCGACGGGGAATTCCAGGAGGGACAAACCTGGGAGTGCCTTGCCGCCATGGCCCATCACGGGATCGACAACATCCGCGTCATCGTCGACGTCAACCGCCAGCAATGCGACGGCGCCATGTCCTCGGTTCTCGATCTGAGCGACCTCGCCGGTCGGGTCGAAGCCTTCGGGGCAACCTGCCGCTCGATCGACGGTCACGATCTGCAGGCCATGCGCATTGCTGCCAACAGCGCAGAACCCGGCAAGCCGCTGATCATCCTCGCCAATACGTCGCCGTTCCAGGGAATGAACTTTTTGCAGAAACGCTTCCCCCGCCTTCATTACGTGCGCTTCAAGAGCGCCGAGGAGCGGCTTGAGATGCAGGCGGCACTGGCTGTCGAACTGGGCGTGAGCCCGAACGAAATGGAAGGGGCCTGACCATGGTCGAAATCGTCAACCGCCCTTATGCGAGAGCATTCGAGGCTTTCGCGACAGCGCGCCCGGAAGTGCTTTGCCTTTCGGCTGACCTCACCTCTTCCTGCGAAGTCGACGGTTTCCGTGATCGGCATCCGGAGCAGTTCCTGTCGCTGGGGATGGCTGAGCAGAACATGCTCTCCTTCGCCGGCGGGCTTGCCATGCAGGGTTATCGGCCGTTCATCCACACCTTCTCGGTCTTTCTCTACCGCCGCCCGTACGATCAGTTGATCAATTCGATCGCCTATTCCAATCGCAAGGTCCGGCTGATGGGCTTCCTGCCGGGCATCACCACGCCGGGCGGTATCACCCACCAGGCCATCGAAGACATCGCCGTCATGCGCGCCGTGCCGAACATGACGATCTTCGAGACCGGCGACGCGACCGAGGTCGAGACCGTGCTCGAGGTTGCCGATGCGATCGACGGCCCGGTCTATGTCCGCGTCCTTCGCGGCGAAGTTCCACGGCTTTTTTCTACGCCGTTCGCCTTCAACAAACTGCGCACGCTCTCGGAAGGCGACGACATCCTCGTCGTCAGCTCGGGCGTCTGCACCGAAGAGGCCCTGCGGGCGACACGGCCGATCGAAGCCCGCGGGATCGGGCTGCATCACCTGCACGCCTCGACGCTCAAGCCGTTCGACCGCGACGGGTTGATCAAGGCTGCGCGCGGCAAGAAGGGCATCGTCACGCTCGAGAACCACACCATCGTCGGCGGGCTCGGATCGTTGGTGGCCGAGATCCTCGCCGAAGAGGGGCTTGGCGTCCGTCTGAAGCGCCTCGGCCTGAAGGACACTTTTGCCCATGGCGCCTCGAAGCCTTACCTGATGAAGAAGTACGGCCTTGATGCCGGCGCGCTGGTGTCGGCAATCGAGGAGCTTACCGGCAGATCGCTCGAAATCGGCGAGGACGAACTGACCGAGGTTCGTCTCGACCACGTGCATTCGGCACAGAAGGCGGAGGCGCTCTGATGGCGCCCCGGTTTACCGTCAGCTATTACGTCAGGGCCGCAGATGAAGCCGAGGCGCGCGCACGGGCGCTGGATATCGCCCTGGAACAGACGGTCGAAATCCCGCGCGATGTCGTGCCCAAAGGTTATGTCGAGGATGAAATCCTCGGCATGCTCGAAGCCCTCGCGCAGGACCCGGTCGGGCGCCCCGGCTACCTCGCCACCATTTCCTATAGCGAGGACGATGTCGGCGGCGACTTCCTACAATTCCTCAACATCGTCTTCGGCAACAGTTCGATCAAACCGGGATTGAAGGTCGAGGACATCGGCCTGTCCAAGGGCATCCTTGCTCTCTGCCATGGTCCGCGACATGGCATTGCCGGGCTGCGGCAAAAAGCCGGCATCGGCGCGCAACCGCTGTTGATGTCGGCCATCAAGCCGGTCGGATTGTCTACGTCCGAACTGGCGCGCCGCGCGCACGACTTCGCGCTCGGCGGCATGCATTTCGTCAAGGACGACCACGGATTGGTCGATCAAAGGACGTCACCATTTGCCGCACGCTTGGCAGCTTGCGTCGACGCCGTCGGCGAAGCCAATGCGAAGGGCGGCGGGCGAGCCAGTTTCGTGCCGAATATTACAGCGTCGTCAAAAGAGCTGTTCGAGCGGGCGAAGATGGCGGAAGAGGCCGGCGCCGGCGCGGTCATGATATCCCCGGCGCTGGCCGGCTATCACGTCATTCACACGCTGGCGTCCGACCCGGATTTCACGTTGCCGATCGTTTCACACCCCGCATTTTCGGGCGCCAACGTCGTCTCGCCGGATACCGGCTTTTCCCATCGGTGCTTCTACGGCGCCTTGCAGCGGCTGATGGGTGCCGATGCGGCGATCTATCCGAATTTCGGCGGCCGTTTCGGTTTCACTCGCGAGGAATGCCAGTCGATCGCCAAGGCTTGCGCCGACGACATGGGTGGCCCGAAGGCGATCGTGCCGGCGCCAGGCGGCGGCATGAATCTTAGCCGTGTGCCGGAGATGCGCGAGGCCTACGGAAACGACGTGATGTATCTGATCGGCGGCGCGTTGCTTCAGGACACGGACATCGTTTCGGCCAGCCGCCGGATCGTCGAAGCGGTTGCACGCTGAGCGTACGACGGTTCGGCTACGAGATAGCCTCCCAAGGCTCTGCCGGGCGCGATGGTGCGCCCGGCAGGTTTGATCGCCGTCGCAGCAAAGACGCGGCAAGACGGCCCGCCCTACGCGGCGCAAAGCGCTTTCCGGGTGTCCATTCCCCCGCAGATGCCAGCTCGACAATGAGCCTCCGTGGCTCTTGCCAAGGCCGCTGGCTTGACGCTGTTTGGAAACTGGCAGGTGGTCTCGCCCGTATCCGCGAACTGAGCGACTGCCGTCGCTCGACGGCCGTCGGCCCCCACGCTCAGATATCGCCGGATAACTTACCACTCCTGCGACGATGCGCATCCCGCCTTCGGGAAACGTCCGTGCGAAGCGGGCGCCTGTTCGTCAGTCGGTGTCACGATCGAACTGATTGACGATGCGCATGGCGGTCTTGCGCTGTGCGTGGCGCACGTCGGCATCGCGCTTGCTCTTCAGCATCAGGTGAGCGGCACGCACCGCCGGCAGCGCCACCGGCTTGTAGCCGGGCTCGATTACGGGATGGGCCGTGGAATTAAGCTTTGGCTTACGCATAGTTCACTCCTCAGTCGAACACTGCCCAGGTCGTTCATGCACCTTGACGAGGCGCGATCTGAGACCGGACACGATGGGAGCGTGCCCGCCAATGGAGGCGAGCGTTTGATCAGACGATTCAAGATTTGTTGCGGTCTGAAATGACGTTTCGGGTTCGATCGGATGAACCGGAACCTCCCAACTCCCCCATCGTGTCGAGGAACCGGCACTTGTCCTTTGCCTGCTGGCACTCTTTGGCGAACGGCAAGGGGCACAGGAAACGAAAGCACTGGCCGCACCTTGACAAGGGCGGCCACGCTCGGTAAGTTCACTATATAGCACACGTTCAACATATTGAACAAGGAAAAAATCGCGATGAGCGGCCGGGGCGCGGAAAGAATTTTGGACCTGATCGAGTGGCTGGCGTCGCGCAGCGAAGCCGTCTCGCTCGCCGAGGTCGTCCAGGCCCTTGCCCTGCCGAAGAGCAGCACGCTGCTTCTGCTGCGCACCCTAGTTGAAGCCCGGTACGTCACCCGCCAGACCGACGGACGCTACCTGTTGATCCGGCTCCCGGGTGAGCCGTCGGAGGCAAACAGCGGCTGGGGCACGATCCTGCGGGTGGCTGAGCCGATCCTTCGCGAAACGGTGGCGGCGATCGAGGAGACCGGCTTCATCGCCGTGCTGACGGACGACCGGCAGGTCCGCTATCTCAACAAGATCCTGCCCATTCGCGAGATCCGCTATGACCGCGATATCGCCACACAGCGTGTCGCCCACTACGTCGCAAGCGGACTGATGCTACTGTCCGGCCTGACGGACCAGGAGCTCGAAACCTATCTCGGCCGATCCGTCCCGACCGAAGACGATCCGCATGCCATCGCCGAGCGCGTGAGCGCCGGCCGCCGAGAAGGCTATGTCGCCAACCTCTACGGCCGGGTCGAGGGTGCCGCCGGCGTCGCGGCGCCCATTCGCGATCCTGATGGCCGCATCGTAGCCGTCGTCAATATTTCCGGTCCACGCGAGCGGATCGCCAACAATCTCGATCGCGTCACCGAGGCGACGGTCGAAGCCGCGCGTCGCGCAAGTGAGGAGCTCTCGCGACGCATTTTCAAAAATGGGAAAACCCACGGGAGGAATTGATGTCCTATTTGAAGAGAGAGCTCGCCGGTTGGCTGCTGGCCGCATCGGCGATGGTCTCGACCAGCGCCTTTGCCCAGGAGCCGAAGCTGCCTGAGTACTATCCGGCCGATTACGGCCAGATAGTCGAAGCCTCGCGCAAGGAAGCTGGCCTCGTCGTCTATTCCAACATGGCCGACAACAACTGGCAGCCTGTCATCAAGGGCTTCAACGAACTCTATCCCTGGATCAAGATCGAGACGCTCGACCTCGGCTCCGGCACCGTGCACACCCGTTGGGAAGCGGAAGCTGGCAGCGGTGCGCGCACCGCCGACATCCTGGTCTCCGGCGCAAACGACCGCTGGGCACGTTATGGCAGCGAGAGCCGCATGCTCGATTATGCCAGCCCGGAAACCGAACGCCTGCCGGGCTTTGCCAATCCCTATCCCGGCATCTACGTGATGTCGGCGGACCCGCTCGTCATCACCTACAATGCCGCGCTGCTGCCGGAGGGCCAGCGCCCGACCGGTTTCGCCTCGCTCGTCAAGGCGGCAGCCGCCGACAAGGCGACGTTCGACGGCAAGATCACCACCTATGACGCCGCCCGCAACTCCTTTGGGCTTGCTGCCTGGTGGAAGACGCTGCAGGTCAAGGGCGACGACGGCTGGAAGGGCTTGCGCGAAATCGGCCCGATGATCCGCGGTGAAGTCTCAGGCGGCCCGATGAACGAGAAGATCGCCACCGGCGAATATCTCGTCGGCATCGCCGTCTCCGGCATCACCATCTTCCCCCGCCTGGAGCAGCCCGGCGGCGAGATCCTCGGCTTTGCCTTCCCCGATGACGGAACGCCGGTCATGCTTCGCGGCCTCGGCATCCCGAGCGAGGCGGCCAACCCGAACTCGGCAAAACTGTTCGTCGACTATCTGCTCAGCCAGAAGGGCCAGACGCAGGTCGGCAAGGGCGGATTGACGCCTTATCGCGAGGACGTCGAAGAAGCCGAGGTTCGCTACACCTATCAGGCGATCGCTGCCAAGGTAGGCATGGAAAACCTGATCGCCGTCGGCTTCGACAAGGCGATCATCGATGACGCTGCGGGCTTTGCCACCAAGTGGACCGCCGCGATGGCCGGCAACTAACGGGCCTCGACTCAGCAACCGTCGGCCGCGATACGGCCGGCCGGCGGTTCCTCTGCCCTCATTTTCAACTCTACGAAGCCTGACGACCGTCTTTCGCGTTCGCGGACGGCTTTCGAGGACTATTGCCATGACCGAGCTCACAGCAGGGTCGGCACCGAGCGCCACGCGTGACCGGTCGACCATCACCTTCTGGGCCGTAAGCATCTTGACCACGATCCTGGTGATCGGGCCGATTGCGCCCATTATTCTCCAGGCCTTTCTCGACCGGCCGCTCTACAAGCCCGACGCCGTCGTCACCGCCGGCAACTTCGTTCGCCTGTTCACCGAGGCGGGCATGGGCAAGATCGTGCTCAACACGCTGTTCTTCGCCGTCGTCACGATGGTCGTTGCCCAGCTGTTCGGCTCGGTTATGGCCGTCATCGTCGGCCGCACCAATCTGCCCGGACGCAAATGGATCGGCGAGATCCTGATCTGGCCGCTTTTCGTCAGCAACCTCGTCATGGCCTTCGGCTGGTTCACCATGTACGGACCGTCGGGCTATATCACCCTCGCCTTCAAGGCGAGCACCGGGCTTAGCCCGTGGAACCTCTACAGCCTGACCGGCATGAGCATCGTTGCGGGCTTGAGCCAGGCGCCGCTCGCCTATCTCATGTGCATCGGCGCCGTCACCAAGGCCGATGCCCAGCTGGAAGATGCTGCCCGCTCGGCCGGCGCCAGCCCGATGCGAGCGCTAATCAGCATCACCGTACCGATGATGCGGCCGGCCATGGTCTATTCCGCTGTTCTGAACTTCGTCATCGGCATCGAGATGCTGGCAATCCCGTTGGTTTTCGGCGGCCCGAGCGGCATTCATACCGTCACGACCTTCCTCTATGACCAGGGCATCAACGCCGCGGTGCAATCCGACTACGGCATCGTCGGCGCCGGCGCGGTCATGTTGCTTGTGATCGTCGGTCTGCTCGTCTGGCTCCAGGGCCGGTTGATGAAGGACAGCGGTCGCTTCGTCACCGTGCGCGGCAAGGCCTCCCGCCCCTCGCTCGTCGACCTCGGACACTGGCGCTGGGTCGCATTCGCCGCCGTCGCGGCCTATGTGCTCTTCACCATCGTCGCCGTCTTTGCGGGCATCTTCATGCGCGCCAGCGTCAGCTTCCTGACGCCGCTGGTCCCGTTCTGGAAGCTACTGACCCTTGCCAACTTCGAGCTGATCTTCAATCAGCCGGGATATGTCAGGGCGATCCTCAATTCCGTCGTCATCTCCTTCCTCGGCGGCATCATCGGCACCGCCTGCGTCGTGCTCATCGCGCTTGTCGCCAAGCGTTCCGAATTCCGCTTCCGCCGCGCGCTGGAATATGTCGCGCTGTTCCCGCGCTCGCTGCCCGGCATCATCGCCGGCCTCGGCTTCTTCTATGCCGTGGTCTGGGTCCCGGGCCTCGACATGATCCGCGGCACGATCTGGATCCTGATCGCCGCCTTTGTCGTGCGCTACATTCCGATCGGTTTCGGCGCGATCGCACCGGCGCTGTCGCAGATCGGTGAGGAGCTTGACCGCGCCTCGCGCATTTCCGGCGCCGACTGGTGGACGACGGTGACGCGCATCGTCCTGCCGCTGTTAAAGCCAGCGCTGTTTTCCAGCTTCGCGCTGCTCTTCATCCACTTCTTCAAGGAGTATGTGACGGCAGTCTTCCTCTACCAGCCGGGGTCCGAAATCATCGGCTCGACCATGCTGCAGCTCTATGCCCAGGGCGACAACGGACCCGTCTCCGCCCTTGCCACCATCCAAGTCATCATCACGGCCTTGTTCGTCTTCATGGCGCGCCGTCTGCTGGGAGCCAAGATCTATGGCTGATCTCATCCTCGACAACCTCTCCATCAACTACGGCTCCTACAAGGCCGTCAGCGAAGTCTCGCTGACCATTCCGAAGGGCGAGTTCCTGACGCTGCTCGGCCCCTCCGGCTGCGGCAAGTCGACGACGCTTTTTGCAATTTCCGGACTGAACCACGCGACATCGGGCGCAATCCGCATGGGCGACCGCGTGCTCTTCGACGGCAAGACCAAAACGGTGGTGCCGCCGGAACAGCGCAACATCGGGCTCGTCTTTCAAAGCTACGCGCTTTGGCCGCATATGTCGGTGGCGGAAAACCTCGCCTTCCCGCTGAAACTGCGCAAGATCGGCCGCGCCGAGCAGGACAAGCGCATAAAGGAAGCGCTTGAACTGGTCGAGATGGCCAAATTCGCCGAGCGTTACCCCTTCGAGCTTTCCGGCGGCCAGCAGCAGCGCGTGGCGCTCGCGCGCGCACTCGTCTATCGACCGGGCCTGCTTTTGCTTGACGAACCGCTGTCCAACCTCGATGCGAAGCTGCGCGAGCGCGCCCGTGTCTGGTTGCGCGAGCTTCAGGAACGTCTCGGCGTCACGACCGTCTACGTGACGCACGATCAGGCGGAAGCGCTTGCGGTTTCCGACCGCATCGCGGTGATGGACACGGGGCGTATCCGTCAACTCGGCACCCCGAAGGAAATCTACGAGACGCCGGCCGATGCCTTCGTCGCCGACTTCATCGGCTCCTCGAACTTCCTGACAGGTACCGTGGTCGATCGCGCCGCCGGCATCGCCAATGTTCGCCTCGAAGACGGAACGATGATCAAGGCGAACACCGGCCGGAACGGTGCTGACGAAAAAGTCGTGATTGCCGTGCGTCCGGAGCGGCTGCAGATCGTCGGCAGCGCCGGTGAAAACGTCGTACAGGCAACCGTTCAGGGCGGCTCCTATCTCGGCTCCGTCTATCAGTACGAGCTGACAGGCGCCGGCAGCACCTTCCGCGTCCAGACCGCGCGCGAGGTCGCCGACAAGCATGTCTTCGTCTATGTGCCGCCGGAAGCCTCGACGCTGTTTGCCGCGCAATCCCGGCCGCAGGCCTGAGCCCTTAAACGCGGAGCACCTCATGACCAAGGAACCCAAAAGCTTCGACGCCGCCGCCAAAGGCCCGCTTGACGGCATTCGCGTCGTCGATCTGTCGCGGCTGGTCGCGGGCAACATGCTGTCGCTGCAGCTCGGCGATTTCGGTGCCGACGTCATCAAGGTGGAGCCGCCGGTCGGCGACCCCTTGCGCGACTGGCGCGACGGCGGAAGCTCGCTCTATTGGAAGACCTATGGCCGCAACAAGCGCTCGGTCATGCTCAACCTTCGCGAACCGGCTGCGATGGGTGCCATGCTCAAGCTGCTCAACACGGCGGATGTGTTCATCGAGAACTTCCGCCCGGGCACGCTCGAGGAGATGGGCATGGCGCCGGAGACGCTGCTTGCCCGCAATCCCGACCTGATCGTCGTGCGCATTTCCGGCTTCGGTCAGACCGGTCCTTACGCCACCCTGCCGGGGTTCGGCACGCTGGTGGAAGCGATGAGCGGATTTGCCGCCCGCACCGGCTTTCCCGATCGGGAACCGGTACTGCCGCCGTTGGCACTCGCCGACATGATCGCCGGCATCTACGGATCTTCGGCTGTCAGCATGGCGCTGCTGGCGCGCCAGCGTGGCACGGCGCGCGGGCAGGTCATCGACCTGTCGCTGCTGGAGCCGATGTTCTCGGTGCTCGGACCGGAGGCCGCGATCTACAAGACGACCGGCAAGATCAAGGAACGGGTCGGCAGTGGCTCCAACACGACATCGCCACGCAACGTCTATCGATGCGCCGACGGCAAATACGTCGCGCTGTCCGGCTCCACCCAGGCGGTTGCCAAACGTATCTTCGAGATCATCGGCCGTCCCGAAATGATCACCGATCCGCGCTTTGCCACCAATACCGACCGGGTCCGCAACCGGCCGCTGGTCGACGAGGCCGTCAGTGCCTGGTTTGCGACGAGGGAGCGCGACGACGCACTCGACGTCATGCGCCGGGCCGGTGCAACGGTCGGGCCGGTCTACAACATCGCCGATGCCTTCAGCGACGCGCATTTCATCCAGCGCGAGGTTTTTACCGAAGTGGAGGATCGTGAGCACGGGTCGCTGCCCATGCACAACATCCTGCCGCGGATGTCGGCGACCCCCGGCGTCTGGCGCAACCCCGCACCGGCGCTTGGCGAAAACACCCGCGACGTCCTCAACGAAGTCGGCCTGTCGACCGACGAAATCGACCTGATCATGGGGGGAAGAACCGAATGATGCTGCGCTCGCTACTTTATGTTCCCGGCAGTTCGCCCCGCTTTCTGGAAAAGGCCCACGAACGCGGCGCCGATGCCATTATCATCGACCTCGAGGACGCGGTCGCCGCCAACGAGAAGGACGCGGCAAGGGTCGCTCTTGCTCGAACCGTGCCGATGGTTGGCCAGCGCGGCGCTGCGGTGATCGTGCGGATCAACACCCATGACGAAACCACGATGCTGGCCGACGCCAGTGCGGCCTGCGAGGCCGGCGCACTGGCGCTCTACATTCCCAAGGTGTCTTCGCCTGAAGTCCTGCATCATCTCGATCGGCACCTGGAGCCGCTGGAATCGGCCGCGAACCGGCCGCCGATGCGGTTTGCGCCGCTGATCGAAGATCCCGCGGGATTGCTCAACGCCACGTCGATCGCCACAGGCCCGCGGGTCTTCGCCTTGTCGGCTGGTGGCGAGGACCTTGCGACATCCATGGGCGCCCAGCCGACGCCTGAGGTTTTGCGCATACCGAAGCTGATGATCCACTACGCCGCGAAGGCCGCTGGCGTCCTCTCCTTCGGGCTGCTGCGCAGCACGGCCGACTATGCCGACAAGGAGGGATTGGCTGCAGCCATAAGGGAAGCCAAGGACTTCGGTTTCGACGGCGCCACCTGCATTCACCCGAGCGTGATCTCGCTGCTGAATGACGGCTTCTCGCCTTCCGCGGAAGAGCTCGACCGCGCCCGACGGCTGATTGCCGCCGCCGATGCCGCCGCACTGGCCGGGATCGGTGCCTTCACCTTCGAGGGCAAATTCGTCGACCTGCCGATCGTCACGCGCGCCCGCGGATTGCTGGCGCGCACCGCGGGCTGATCCAACCGCCCGGCGACCCCGCATCTATCCTGGAGAACAGAGTGTCCGACTTTCCAGCTGCCGAGAACCATACAAACCGCAAATGGCGCGTCCTTGTAACCCACAACAGGATTGCCGAGAGCGCCGTCGCGCTGCTCAACGCCCATGACTGCGATGTCTTCTTTTCTCCACCCTATGACGCCTCGGATGTCGTCGCCGCACGCGCCGCCGATCTCGGCGTCGACGCGATCATGGTGCGGCAGGGCCAGATCAACGAGGCTGTCATTGCCGCGTCGCCGAAGCTGAAGGTCATCGTCAAACATGGCGTCGGCGTCGACAATGTCGATATCCAGGCCGCCGCCGATCGCGGCATACCCGTGTTACGCTCGATGGGCTCGAACGCGCGCGCAGTCGCCGAACACACGA
This sequence comes from Ensifer sp. Root31, assembly GCF_001424825.1. NCBI lineage: Bacteria > Pseudomonadati > Pseudomonadota > Alphaproteobacteria > Hyphomicrobiales > Rhizobiaceae > Ensifer > Ensifer sp. Root31. Next base: position 83,543 of record NZ_LMCO01000016.1, read on the forward strand.
TCGCGCTTTCGCTGGCGCTAATCAAGGAGATCGCACCGCTGACCGCGGCGGTCAAAGGCGGCCAATGGCCGAAACCGACCTTCATGGGGCGCGACATCGCCGGCACCCTCATGGGCCTCATCGGCTATGGCTCGATCGGCCGCGAGACAGCGGCCATGGCGCACGCACTCGGCATGGGCGTCATCGTCTACGATCCGCATCCCGCAGCGACACTCGCTCAGGGGAACATAACCGCCATCGACGACGTCGACGAGCTTGTCGCCCGCGCCGACATCGTCAGCCTGCATTGCCCTTTGACGGCAGAGACTCGCCACCTGATCGATGCCCGTCGCCTGGCGCTGATGAAGCCGACGTCCTTCATCGTCAACACCGCCCGCGGCGGCATCATCGACGAGGCGGCGCTCGCCGTCGCCCTGCGCGACAGGCGTATAGCGGGTGCCGCGCTCGACAGCTTCGCAGCCGAACCGCCGGCTGCCGACAACCCGCTCTGGGCCTCGCCGCTGGTGCTGGCGACGCCCCACATCGGTGGCGTCACCCACGGCTCATCGAAAGCGATGGCCGAAATTGCCGCGCGCCACATCATCAGCGTCCTCAACGGCCAAGCGCCTGATGCCCTCAGCCTTGCGGCTCCGCAGAGCCTCGGCCTGCGCAAGGCGACCGCCTGAAGCTTTCCCGGGAAACGCGAGGCGGATTTCCGCCGGGAAATGCATGAAAACAACGAGATAGAGCGTTTCTACGACCCGCCTAAACCGGAAACGCTCGAGAGTCCCAGAAGGAAGACCACATGCCCATCGGTTTCAGAGTAAAGAACAGCATGAAGCGTATCGACGCTTCCTATGTCGAGGCCTTCCGCGTCCTGCCCGTCGCCAACGTGTCCGACAGCATGTCGCGGCTTGTCGCCGGCGGTGATCGGCTACGCCCGATGCATAGCGGCGGCGTGCTCGCCGGCCCGGCGCTGACGGTCAAGACCTGCCCGGGCGACAACCTGATGCTGCACAAGGCGATCGACATGGCGGCACCGGGCGACGTGATCGTCGTCGATGCCGGCGGCGACACGACCAATGCGCTGATGGGTGAACTGATGCTGGCGCATGCGGTCAAGCGGGGCGTCGCCGGCTTCGTCCTCAACGGCGCGATCCGCGACGCCGAAGCCATCCGCGCCCAGCCCTTGCCGCTCTATGCGCTTGGCGTCACCCATCGCGGCCCTTATCGTACGGGACCGGGCGAGATCGGCTTCCAGATTTCCATCGCCGGAATGGTCATCAATCCGGGCGACCTGATGCTCGGCGACATCGATGGTATCGTCTGCGTGCCGAAGGCGGATGCCGAAGCGGTCCTCAAGGCAACCCGGGCCAAACAGGATGCCGAGGCCAAGCAGATGGCGGCGACGCTTTCTGGAACGATAGACAGGTCCTGGGTGGACCGGGAACTCGAGCGGCTGGGCTGCGCCCTGGTCGACTAGCCTGCTCGATCAAAAGGCGCGGACCAAACACGACCGGGTTCCCCACCCGGTCGTTTTACGGCGATAACTGCCCGACCGTTTCAACAACGCAGTGATCGACGTGGCCGCCAGCCGGTTGTCGGCCAAGCGCCCCGTTACGCGGCGTCTGCGACGCCCGTGCCTTCCGCCATCAGAGCCTCGTGGACCCGCCGGTCTAGACGCGACCTAACAAAAGCTGCGCGACTTACAGCGCTCTGGCACGAATGCCCCTATTTTGGCCAGTTCCTCTCTCGAGCGAGAAGGTCGGGGGCCGTAGTGTCTGCCCATGCCGACGTTAGATGTCGCGAGGGAGCCGACGATGAAAAGCACGCTGTTTCCTTAAATCCCATTCGATTTAAGGATGAAAGCATGCAGCAATTCAAAGTGCTACAGCGAACTTTGCGCGTCTAATATGCCGCGCGGCGCTGTAGATACCTACATCGCCGACGACAGTTCCTGCTCGTGGCAGCAGCCCTGGCCGCCACTGGTGCAACAGCGAGGAGCAGGGCCCATGGCCGAGGAAACGTCCAAGAATGTCGTAGGCGGCAACGGCGTCACCATCGCCACGGGGACCTTTGGCGATCCCTTAGCGCCGCCGGTGCTTTTGATCATGGGTGCGATGGCCTCGATGATGTGGTGGCCCGACGAATTCTGCCGCAAGCTGGCGGCAAGCGGGCGCTATGTCATCCGCTACGACAACCGCGATACGGGGCTTTCCACCAAATATGCCCCCGGCAATCCTCCCTATTCGATGGAGGACATGGCCGGTGATGCAGTTGCCGTGCTCGACGCCTATGGCATTGCATCGGCTCACCTCGTCAGCATGTCGCTCGGCGGCATGATCGCTCAGATCCTGGCGTTGTCCGCTCCGGAACGGGTGTCGTCGCTGACGCTTGTCAGCACTACGCCAATGGGACTCGAGCTTGAGCTTCCACCGATAAGCGCTGACTATATGGAACACGTCGCTGCGGCCGAAAGCGTTGACTGGTCGGATCGGACACAAGTGATCGATTTCATGACGAAGGACGCCCGCATGGTCGCGAGCACAGCCCACCCCCATGACGCGAACCCGATCCGTGCCTTCATCGAGCGGGATCATGATCGCTCGGGCGGCCTACTCTCCGCCACGAACCACTTCATGCTTCAGGGCGGCGACACTGTCAAAGGCAAGCTCAAATCGCTCGAAGCGCCGCTGCTGGTAATCCATGGCACCACCGACCCGATCTTCTCGGTCGAGCATGGGATGGCCATTGCCGAAGTTGTGGCCGGCTCCGAATATCTTCCGATCGCCGGCGGCGGGCATGAACTTCACAGGGCCGATTGGGGTGTCATCATCCCGGCCATTGTCAGACACACGGACTAAAGCCAGGAAAAGTGCGAGGCGATTTTCCTGGAAATGTGCAAAAACAAAGAGATAGAGCGTTTCTGCTACCTCGTCGAAACCAGATGCGCTCTCGGTGAAGGCAGTATCCCGCCTGCACAATATGGGTCGAAAGTACGCAGCGCCGACAACGTGCTGCGTGCTCTCGCCGTTTGGCGATGAGACAGCGAGGCGCCTGCGCCAACATCAAGGTCCGCGCTGATGAACGTCAGCGACAACGGGTTCTGTTGCGGGCAATATCTCGCCTGATTTCCTTGAGCGTGTGTCGCAACTCGGCAAGAGTGCCATCATCGCTGAGAGCGGTGCTGGTGCACTCGAGAAAATCGAGCTTGAGCTCCAGCTCGTCGTGTCGTTCGATCAATCCGGCCAGTATTCGAGACGTGCGCATGTCATACCCATCAAACGTCGGCGCCGTCATGGGCGGGCGCGGACGTCAAGATTGCTTCGCGGTCTCCGATACCCCTCCTGTGCGACAGTTTGTTGAAGCGTGAGCGCTTTCGCCTCGAACCGTTCCTTCAATTGAAACGTGCATGCCCATAGTCTGCGCGCCGATCCGGCCATATATTCCCGGCGGCGCTCACCCAAATACGTCCCGATGGTTACTGGCTGAGCGAAAACCGAAAACGCGCAAGGGAGATGTTTTGATGTATTACGCCATCCTCGCCTATCACGAAGAGGGAGTGGTCGAATCCTGGACCGAGGAGGAGGACGCGGCCCTGATGACCGACCTGCTCCAGGTCAATGACCGCCTCGTGCGGGAAAAATCCTTGGGCCCGGCGGCACGGCTTGGCCCCACCCAGCATGCAGTGACGCTGCGAGGCAAAGGCGAGGGCATTGTCATCGACGGCCCCTTTGCCGAAACCAAGGAACAATTGCTCGGTCTCTACGTCGTGGATTTTCCAACGCTTGAGGCAGCCGTGGCGGCAGCCCGTGATCTGCGCCGCGCCAACCCGACGGCCACCTATGAGATCCGGCCGATTTCGCTTTATCTCCCCGGCACGTCATTGGGTTTCAAGGAAGTGTAATTGTAAGCCTTAGCTTACAGTGAAAACAGGACTCTCCGATCTGGAGAGTCCTGCTCTTTTTTGCGTCCGTCAGTACGCCCTATTTGGCGGCCGGTTCCAGCCTTTTCGCTGACGGCACGGCTTTCCTGGCCTCCAACTTCTTGAACAGGAAGAAGTACAGCTTGATGTATTGACCCACCAGAATCGCGTTCAGGATCGTACCCTCGCGAATGAACTTGATCTCGCTGAGGAAGAGCAGACCGATACAGGCAGACAGGACCAAGAGAGTGCAATCAAAGCCGGTCTTGATGTTCCCCCACTTCCAGCCCGTGCGCTTGAAGATCGTGTTGACGAACATGTCGATCGGCATCAGCACAAGATTGGCACGGATCATCAGGAACAGACCGAACGCCAGCGCCGCATCGGCAAAGACCAGAAGCGCCACGCGCGCCGGGTAGAGATCGAGCTTGATGAATTCGGTCATGCCAAGGTTGAGATCCAGGAACACGGCGAGCACGAAGGCCGGGATCAGGGATGCGAAGTTCTTCAACGTGAAGTCCTTAGGCAGGACCAGATAGGTCAGGAACAGCATGATCAGTTCAAGGGCGAAGTTGTAGGTCCCTTGGCTCAACGGCGGGTAGACCAGGGTCATCGTCCGCGTCAGGCTGCTTTGCGGCGAGATGCCGATCCCTGCCCGGATCGCCAGGCTGACGCCGAAGGTCAGCACGTAGATGCCGACCACATACATGATCCAGCGCCTGGTCAGGCTGCCGGTATCGACGATTTCGGCTTCCGCCGCATTATGGTCCATTGGTCGTCCCTCCCATGGTTTCTACGTGGGCCTCTCACCACCCACGGCCGCGCCGGTCTCCGGCGTCCGGGCTTCGGTTCAGTGCATTTGGACGTGCCGCGATCACGATCTTCGGTTCATCCATCGTCTCCCCCTGCCGGCGGGCGTCCTGCCCACCGACATTTTCCATGGCGTACGCCTCGCAAGTGCATCCCTAGTTCATGAACCGGAACCGGTGCAACGAGATGAACAGGCTCAGGAGCTTGTTGACCACCGGCTCGCCTTCGTTGCGGTTGCCCAAGGCCTCAAGCGCGGTGTCGATGGCGCTGGCGCTGGTTGTCAGTTCATCCACAGTCAGGTTCGCCATCACGCCATAAATCTCCAGCGGCATCACGGCCTTCTCCACCTGGTCCTCGGTGACGATGCAGGCACCGGCATGGGTGTCGACCTGCTTGAGGCAATGGCACATTTCTGCGCTGTCCTGCCCGACGACGACGAAGTAGGGTTTTGGCGCCGGCCAGAAGGTGGCGACAGCACCGCGATCCACATGAACCCCCTTGAACAGGCCGCTGACGACGTGGCGCTGGCCATCGGCATAGCGCTGGACCACCGACAGCCGGCTCAGTTTCACCCCCTCATGCTCGGCGACAACCTTGCCGTCCTTCATCGGCACCCAGACTTCCTGGTAGAATTTCGCATGTCCGCGGCCGTAGACATCAAACAGGTAGACCTTGGCCCGGCTGCCATCCTCGGAGAGTTCAAGCGGCACGATGTCGAGCTGATCGGGCGTCAGGTCATCGAGACCCGGAACGCCTTTTTTGCACATGCCGGAATAGTCGATGTCGGCGTTCCTGAGCAGCTTGCGATCCTTTGCCACCAGTTCGCCGTCCTTGAAGACGTAGAGCGGGTTGATCTTCGACAGGCTGTCGGTCAGGACGATGTCGGCAAACCGGCCGGGGGTGAGCGAGCCGATCCGGTCTTCCATGTGGAACGACCTCGCCGTGTTGTAGGTTGCCATCTTGATCGCATGGATCGGGTTGAACCCCATCTCGGCGCAGAGAGAGATGATCCAGTCCATGTGCCCCATCGTCAGCAGGCGCTCGACGGAAATGTTGTCGGTGCACAGCATGAAATTGTCGGTCGGCCACTTGCGGTCGACGATAGCGCGCAGCAGCACCTTGATCACCTCGCTGCTGCCGACTCCGAACTTGATGTGCGTCGGAAAACCGTAGCGAATGCTCTTTTCGATGTCCTTCTCGTTCCAGACGTCGTGATTGTTCGACACGCCGATCGCCGGCAGATAGTTCAGGACCATGTCGGACAGCGCGGTCACGCCCCAGTGGCCGTTCATGAAGCCGCCCTTGGCGCGCACCCAGGCGGCCTTGCGGAAATCGTCGTCATCGCCCGAGCTATAGGTGAAGTGTTCGAATTCACCGAGACCGATGACCGGTTCCATCTTCAAGACCGCCTCGGTGATGGAGGCGGCCGTCTTCTTACCCGGCGCAAACGCATAGAGCCGGTAAGGCAGCTTGTCGTAGTCCTTAAACAGGTTTTCGGCCGCCTCAACGCCTTCGTCGCCCGCCGCACTCAGCAGATCCAGGCATTCGGCATAGATCGTCGTGGTGCCGCAGGGAACCAAGGCCTCGGCCAGTGCCGTCGGATGCGCCAGCTGGGATTCGAAATGCAGATGCGCATCAATCAGGCCGGGGATAGCATAGAGCCCCTTGCCATCGAAAACGTCCTTCACCTTCAGGATTGTCTCATCGGGATTGAGCGCGACGATGCGTTTGTCATAGACGAGGATGGATCCCTGATAGACGGTCTCGCCGTGCACATCGAGAATGCTCAGGTTCTTCAGAAGGAGATCCGCCACCTTCTTTCCGTTCAGGATATCAAAGATGGCGCGCACTTTGGCATAGTGAACGGCTTCGGTTTTGTTCACGCGTATTTCCTCCACTTTCAAGTCTCGTCGGCATCGGCAGGGCCGAGCTTCCGGTCCGTCGCGGGCGGCATCCCGCACCAACGCTTCACGTGTCGGAGGCCATAAGAAATCATTGCACCGCTTCCGAAAAGCAGTATTTTCTGCACATATCGTTCTCTTTTCGAGAGCACTCGGAGCAAAGGAAACGGAAGATGTTGCACTCGCGCGTGCTGCGCTACATCGACGAAGTGGCAAGATCCGGCTCGATCCGCGCCGCCGGCGAACGGCTGAACGTGGCCGCGTCGGCGATCAACAAGCACGTGCTGCAACTGGAAGAGATGATCGACGAGCCGCTGTTCGAGCGCTTGCCGAGAGGGCTGCGGCTGACGCCCGCCGGCGAGATTCTCGTCGCGCATGTGCGCCGGACGATCAAGGAATACAGCCAGGTCGAGGCCCAGATCCGCGACCTCAAGGCGCTTCAGAGCGGCGAGGTGATCATCGCCACCATGAACGGCCTCGCCGGCGGCATCGTGCCCAAGGCGGCAGCCAACTTCTGCGCCCGCCATCCGCGCCTCAAGATCTCGATCCGGGTGATGTTCATCCACGACATCGTCCAGGCGGTCGTCGACGGCGAGGCCGATCTCGGCCTCGCCTTCAACCTGCCGCCGTCGCCGCAACTCGAAACGCTCTGGAAGATGGATACGCGGCTGGGCGCGGTCGTCTCACCTGAACATCCGCTCGTCGGCCTGGAGTCCCTGCCGCTCGCCCATTGCGAGCCCTATCCGCTCATCTTCGCTGACCGGTCGATGCTCATCCACGGCATCGTCGCCGACGCCTTCGCCAATGCCGGGCTCACGGTCGAGCCGGCGTTCCTGACCAACTCGATCGAGGCGATGAAGTGCCTGGCCGCCGCCGGCGACGGCATCGCCTTCCTCAGCAAGTTCGATATTGCCGAGGAGCAACGCAACGGCGTGCTCACCTATCTGCAGATCCGCGACCGTACATTCGGAAAGAACGTGCTTTCCCTCGTCCAGCGCGAAAAACGCAGCCACGGCCTCGCCACCTCGATGTTCGCGGAGGAAATCATCCGCGCCTTGCGGGCAACGATGGATTAACGAGCCGGCGAAACCAGGTCAGTCGAAACAACCTTCTTCGCGCGACCATCCTCGGGGTTTGCGCTTGTTTGCACTGACTTTCGACGCCGGGAAAAGCCTGACCGCGGCAACGAAGCGGATCAAGCGACCTCGGCCCTGCCGGCGACGACACGGTTCCAATCGTCCTGCCGCAGCCGGAAGCACATCCACGGCGACGGCGTGCCCGAAAGGTCCAATATCGCGTCATAGACATGCGCCGCACCGAGCTTGGCAGTCGCCTTTTGCGAACGAATGTTTGTCGGCGCGATATGGAACCAGACTTCCGGATAAGTACCGAAGGCATGGCCGAGCATCAGCCGCTTCAGGTCGAAGTTGGTGCCGCCGCCCCAATAGGCGTTGTTGAGGAAAGTAAAACCGATCGAAATGCTGTCCGGCATGTCAGGAGCGACGTAGTAGCGGGAGCATCCGATGATCCTGTCGTTTTGCCGATCGATCGCCACGAGCGTCGTTTCGCTTGCAAGCAACAACGCGAAGTAGGGCTCGAACTTCTCCCGCTTGTAGCGATCCGTTGCTGGATGCCCTGCCCAGACGTCGGGATGGCTTGCTGCGAAGTAAAGGCCCTCGAGGTCTTCCGGCCGCAGCGGCCTGAGGAGGATGGCGTCGCCGCTCAATGCGGGTTGTGGATCGAAATCAGACTTGAACATGCTCTTGTCTCATGATGATGATGATGGAACGGGGATCATGTCCGCAATTACGCGGTCGAAATCGCGATGACTTTCCGAAAGGCCGTTCCTGACGCCCATCCTGTCCGGCTCTGGACGGTTCTGGCTCAGCTTGCGTTTGCCTGTCAGATGCGTGATCGACATTCGAATACCGACGATGCCGCGCAATTGCGCTGTGATATAAGCCGCAGGCGCATCGCTGACGGCCCACGGTTTTGCGGCCGCCGCCTCGTGGAGATCAGTGAGCCGCTTGACGACATCGAGCAGCCGGGCCGGATCATCGAAGAACTCGACCGGGCCCTTTGCTTGAACAGCAGTGTAGTTCCATGTCGGAACCACCTTTCCATGCTCGGCCTTCGCTGCATACCAGGCCGGGGTGATGTAGGCGTCGGGACCCATGAAGACAGCGAGGCCATCGCCAATCATGGGCGTTTGCCACTGCGGATTGGGGCGGGCGAGGTGGGCATAAAGCATACCCATCTCTCCCTCCTCAGCGTCGAGCAACATCGGCAGCGGTGTCGCCAAGGGACCTTGCGCCGTCGCGGTGATAAAATTGGCGATGCGGCATGCCCGCATCATCGCGTGTATTTCGCTGGTGTCGTCGACCACAAAAGCTGGCGGCGTGTACATGGAACTCTCCTTGAACTTCGCGCAGCATCGGCGTTAACTGGCACAAAATAAACGTCCAGTTTCGGAGATTTTCATTGGGCCAGTTGAGCGGTGGGAGATCACAACGCACGGGCGCAGCCCGCCGCATTTACCTTGAGCTGCAAGAGCAGATCGGTGCTGGCGTCTATGCGCCCGGTGACAGGCTGCCATCGAGCCGTGCGCTCGCCGAGGAACTGGGCGTGTCGCGCACGACGGTCACGGCCGCTTTCGACCAGCTCGTCTCCGAGGGCTACGTGATCAGCCACCAGGGCTCGGCGTCGATCGTCTCGGATATGGCCGGGCCAGGAACGCGACACAGCCGACAGGCTGAGCCTCGCCTGGAATGGCCGATGTCGGACTATGCTGCCCGGCTGATGGAGCTTCCGATCCACTATGCTGAGAGGCGGCCGGCACTGGAGTTCGATTTTCGCTATGGCGATATTGCCGCCGCCGACTTTCCGACGCTGCTGTGGCGGCGGGCGATGAATGCGGCGCTGCTGCGCCGCCGTGATAGCCTTTCCTACGAGCATCCGGCCGGCTCCGCCGCCCTGAAACAACAACTTCAGGGCTATCTCTGGCGTGTGCGCGGCATCCGCTGCGACGCCGATCAGATCGTCGTCGTTTCCGGCTCGCAACAGGCGCTGGATCTCTGCGCCCGCGTTCTCGTCGATCGCGGCGACCGCGTCATTGTTGAGGAACCGTGTTATGCCATGGCGCGCAACGTCATGGTCGCCGCCGGCGCTGAAATCGTTGCCGCTCCCTGCGACCATGCCGGCCTTGTCGTGGGGCACCTGCCGTCCCGTGGAAAATCAGCGCTCGCCTACGTGACGCCGAGCCACCAGTTTCCGCTCGGTGGCGTCCTGCCGCAGAGCCGGCGGGACGCGTTGCTCCAATGGGCCTATGCGGTCGGAGCCTATATCATCGAGGACGACTACGACGGCGAGTACCGCTATGACGTGAAGCCGATACCGCCGCTGTTTCAAGTGGATCGTGACCGGGTCATTTATGTCGGCACAGTCTCGAAGACGCTCTCGCCGGCCCTCAGGCTGGGCTATCTCGTGGTTCCCCGGCCGTTGATCGAGGTCTTCACGCGATGCAAGCAGATCGCCGACCGGCATAGCCCGAGCCTTGAGCAGGAGGCGCTCGCAATACTACTGGAAGCAGGCTCATACGAACGGCATGTCCGTAGGATGCGCCGGTCCAATGCCGAGCGTCGCGCCGCCCTGGTCTCGGCACTGACATCATCCTTTGGCGAACAGATAGAGATCGTCGGCACATCGGCCGGGCTGCATGTCGTCGTCTGGTTCCATGAGATCAGCGCACAGCATGAGACGCGGCTGATCGAAACCGCGGGGGCTGCCGGGATTGGCATCTACCCCGTGTCGCCGCTCTATCTCGAGCGCAAACCGGACCGGGCTGGTATGGTGCTCGGCTATGCCTCGCTGACACCGGACGAATTGCGCCGGGGAACGGAAAAGCTGGCATCCGTCGTTTACGGATTAGGCGAGCTGTCCTGCGGCCCAAACGACGGTTGAGTTGCCCACAGGCCTAGATTTCTGCCACAAGCTTCGCCAGCGCTAGGGATGCGGTGAGGCCGGGCGACTCGATGCCGAACAGATTGATCAGTCCGGGCACGCGGTGCACGCTTGGTCCTTGCACGACGAAGTCCTGGCTTGCCACCTCCGGCGGCACGATCTTTGGCCGGATACCGGAATAGGCCGGCACGAGCGCGCCGTCCTTCAGGTCAGGAAAATAGCGGCGGACACCGGCGTAGAACGATGCGGCCTTCGCCGGATCTACGTCATAGTGCAATGTGTCGACCCACTCGATATCGTGGCCGAAACGGGCCTGGCCGGCCATATCGATGGTTAGATGGATGCCGAGACCACCCTTGACCGGTACGGGATAGATTAGCCGCGAGAACGGCGCCCTGCCGACATGGGAGAAATAGTCGCCCTTGGCATAGTACTCTTTCGGCACGAGCCCGAGAGGCATGCCCTCAAGCTGGCGCGCCAGCATCGGTGCGCCGAGGCCCGCGGCGTTGACGAACAGCCGGCAGGCAAGGCTCATCGGCTCGGCGCCGCCGATGTCGACGACGATACCGCTATCGGTCACCTTGCCTCGCTCGACGGGGCTGTTGAGCGCCAAGACCGCGCCGGCATTCTCGGCATCGCCAAGCAGCGACATCATGTACGCGTGGCTGTCGATGATGCCGGTTACCGGCGACAGCAGCGCGCCGGTGGTGGCAAGCGCCGGTTCGAGGTCGCGCGCATCCGCGGCCGAGATTTGCCGGAGATCGGGCACACCATTTCGCGCCGCGCGCACCGCGATATCGGGCAGCTGCTCGAGCTCCAAGGCCGAGGTCGCCACGATCAGCTTTCCGCATTGCCGATGGGGGATGCCGCGCTCGCGGCAATAGGCATAGAGCAGGGCCCGGCCTTCGACGCACAAGCGCGCCATCAGGCTGCCCGCCGGATAGTAGATTCCGGCGTGGATCACTTCACTGTTGCGCGACGACGTTACGCTGCCGATGCGATCGGCCGCTTCGACGAGGATCACCTCACGGCCGGCTTGAGCAAGCACGCGAGCGACGGCCAGCCCGATGACGCCGGCTCCCGCGACAATGCATTCCACTTGCTCATGGGACATAGCGGACCTCAACAGAGTCGCGCGTCAAATGGGACGCCAAGGGCGCTGCAAGACGATGCAGTAGCACAGCATGACGGGATACGTCAGGCAGCACGGGAACGGATGATCTGAACCATCGACATCCCCTGCTGCCTGACGTCATGTGCTGCGGACCCGCTTTCAGGCCGCCCGTGCACCGGCGGCGAGCGGGATCTCGATGTCGACTTCCAGCGTCGTCACGTGTTCGCCGCGGTCCATCTTGACGGTGACCTTGTCGTCGTCGATCTGAACGTGCTTGGAGATGACCGCAAGAATCTCTTCCCGCAGCAGCGCAACGAGATCCGATTGGCCGACGGAGGCGCGCTCATGCGCCAGCAAGACCTGCAGGCGCTCGCGCGCTGTCGGGGCCGAGCTCTGCTTTTTGAAGAAACTGAAAATGCTCATGCTGCCCTCCGTCCGAAGATTTTGCCAAACAGACCGCGTTTTTCACCCGGGATGGTCATCGGCACGGTTTCGCCTGCAAGCCGGCGAGCGGCGTCGAGATAGGCAAGCGCCGGCGCAGACTTGCTGTCGGCGAGCGTCACCGGGGCACCGATGTTGGATGCCCTGAGCACATCCATGCTCTCGGGAACGATGCCGAGCAGCGGAATCGACAGGATCTCCAGGACATCGTCGACCTTCAGCATGTCGCCACGTTCGGCGCGCAGCGCATCGTAGCGGGTCAGGAGCAGGTGCTTCTCGACCCGTTCTCCCCGCTCGGCCTTCTCTGTCTTGGCGTCGAGCAGGCCGATGATCCGGTCGGAGTCGCGAACCGAGGAAACTTCCGGATTGGTCACGATCACGGCCATGTCGGCATGGCGCATGGCAAGCGTTGCACCGCGCTCGATCCCGGCAGGGCTGTCGCAGATAATCCAGTCAAAATGCTTCTTCAGGTCGTTAATGACACGCTCCACGCCTTCCGGCGTCAGGCTGTCCTTGTCACGGGTCTGCGATGCCGGCAGCAGGAAGAGCGTCTCCAGGCGCTTGTCGCGGATCAGCGCCTGCGGCAGCTTGGCGTCACCCTGAATGACGTTGACCATGTCATAGACGACACGGCGCTCGGCACCCATGACGAGGTCGAGATTGCGCAGGCCGACATCGAAATCCACGACGACGGTCTTCTCGTTGCGCTGCGCGAGCGCTGCGCCGAGAGCAGCGGTCGACGTCGTCTTGCCGACGCCGCCTTTGCCCGATGTAACAACAACTACTTTCGCCATCTTCCGCTCCTGTTTCCTGGCCGGCACCGGCTCAGTTAAGTCTCTCTGCCATGATCGAGTCGTCTTCGAGCCAAAGCTGCACCGATTGTCCACGAAGCTCGGACGCCATGTCGTCGGCGGTCTTGTAGACACCGTCGATGGCCAGCAGTTCTGCCTCCAGCCGGCGGCAGAAGATCCGCGCCGAGGTGTTGCCTACGGAACCCGCCAGCGCCCGCCCCCGGAGCGCTCCGTAAATATGGATCGAACCGCCGGCGATGATTTCGGCGCCGGATGCGACCGACCCGATCACGGTGACATCGCCTTCCGGAAAGATGACCGATTGTCCGGAACGAACCGGCTCCCTGACGATGATCGACGCGCTCGCTCTGGCCGCCGGCGTTTCCTGGCCGATGACGGAGACAGCCTCAGGTGCCTTCGGCTCACCGGCGATCAACTCGCCCGCTGCCGCCTCGAATTCCGGCGCCGGCCGCCCGCCTCTCATTGAGGGTGGCATGCCCGGCTCGAACAGCGAGGGACGTCCGCCCTCGATGCCCAGGACGCGGACGTTCCTGCTGGCGAGTTCTTCGAGCAGGCCCTTCAGCTGCGGCCGGTCGATTTCGAGGTCGACGATATCAAGCACTACCGGTCGGCCGAGAAAAAAACCCGCCGAGCGAGCGGCCAGATCGTCGAGCCGCGTCAGCCACGAATCGAGTGGAAGCTCGGGCGACAGCGCGAGGCTCAGGAACGAGCGGCCCTTGATACGGATCGAACGAGCGTCTGTTAGCACTTTGATCATCTTCGTTAATTTTTCGTTGCCGTGATCTAGGCGACGGATGGTTAACAATTGGTTAACAGGCGCCTGCCGCTTCTCGCAGGCGGGCTTTTCGAACGGCTTGCCTCGACACAACTTCGGCAAGCAGGAGCGTTGTACGCTTCATCGCGAATGATCTGCCATCGGGTGCACCACGGCCGATTGAACCGGGCACGCCGGTGCCCTATTGGTGCCGACGGCGGCTTCTCGAAAGCAGCATGAATGAAGCACTTTGTCATCGATTGTCAGGGGATTGCGACCGATGCGGATCTCTGGCGCCGCTACCTTGCCGTGACGAATCCTGCGGCTGGTCGAGACTTTGGCTGCAACCTCGACGCGTTCTGGGACGCGGTCGAGGGCGGCGGGCCGGGCTATCCCGGGCGATGCAAACTGACGTTCAAAAATGCAGCAACGCTCAGCCACATCAAGACCGGCAGTGGCGTATCCCTGTTGGATGCCTTGCAGGATATCGCGCGAGCCGCGACCGTCGTCGTGATTGAGTTCAAGTAGTCGAAATCATCAAAGGCGAGCACCGGAACAGTGCTGTATCTCACCTCTCACGTGAGACCCTTGTTGCGGGGTTCGGCATCAATCAGCGACACGCTCAGTGCCGCAAGCAGCAGCAGGCCCGAAATGACGCCGAGCGCGGTCGTGAAACTGGACGCCATGATCGGGGCAACCATCGACGGCGCGAGCAACCCGCCGACACGGGCGATTGCGCCGGCCGTGCCCATGCCGCTTGCGCGCAGGCTCGTCGGATAGATTTCCGGCGTCAACGCATAGATCGCACCCCACGTGCCCAAGAGGGCAAAATTCATCAACAGCGTGGCCGCAACGACAAGCTCCATGCTCTGCCCAAGAGCATAGGCCAGGGAGCCGGCCGCGCTGAGGAGGAGAAAGCCGATCAATGTTGCCTTCCGCCCCCAGCGTTCCACGCCATAGGCAGCCAACGTGTAACCGGGCAACTGGGCGAGTGCCAGAACGACGAGAAAGACTTCGCCGCGTATGAAACCGAAGCCCTCGCCGGCAAGCTTGACCGGCAAGTAAACGAAGATGCCGTAGTAGGAGATGGAAATGAGCAGCCAGGCCGACATCAGAAAGATCGTCCGGCGGCGAAGCGCAGGCGATAGAAGTGCTGTAATCGATTTGCGCTCGGCAGCCTGAGGGACGATCGGCGGGATCGTCACATCCCGTCTGTTCGCCCCGGCGATGCGCTGCAACACGCTGCGGGCCTCAGTCGAACGTCCCTGCCGGTTCAGGTAAAAGGGCGATTCCGGGACGTAGAAGCGCAGGACGACACCGATCAACGCCGGAATGCCGGTGATGAAAAAGATGGTCCGCCAAGCCTCGCTGCCATGATTGCCAGCCACAAGCGCCAGGATCGCCAGTGCAACGGTCCCAATGGCCCAGAACCCCTCCAACAGCACCAGCCAGCGCCCCCGTCGGTTGGCCGGCAGAAATTCAGCCATCATGGCGTAATCGACCGGCAGCGTGCCGCCAACCCCAAGCCCGGTGAGGAAACGGGCCACGAATAGCCAGGTAAGGTCGGGTGCAAAGGCCGACGCGATGCCGAAAATTGCGTCGATGATGATCGCGATGAACAGCACCGGTCGCCTGCCGATGCGATCGGCGAGCCGCCCGAAAACAAAGGCACCGACGAGCATGCCGAGAAAGAAGAACGTGCCCGACTGCAGAGCCTGCGGGATGGTGACGCCGAACGTCGCAGCAATTGACGGCGCGCTGAAACCGATTGCCAGCACCTGCATAGCATCTGCCGCCCAGACAAGGCCGAAGATGACGAAGAGGCGACGCTGGAACAGCCCGACGCCGGCGGCCTCGATGCCCTGTTCGATGCTGACTGACTGCATGGGAGGCCTTTGTGCTTATCGTTAATCGGTGGCGCGGCTGTTCGGGCGAGGATGCATCTGCGGTATCGCACCCGAGAGATGTCCGTCTTTCGTGAAACCTATCCGCGCCGACGCACAATCGCCAAGCCTTCAGCCCGCCCGCGAGCGATAAACGACAACGATGCCCGCCGCACTCAGCAGTGCCAGCACATACCAGGTTACCGCATAAACGAGATGACTGTTGCGGAAGCTGACTACCGTCAGCCCGCCGACAGGGAGACCACCCGCATTGGGCGTGGCGTCGGCATCGATGAAATAAGGTGCGATATTCGCCAGGTCCTGGGCCCTGGCGATCGCAACGACGTCACGCGAATACCAGCGATCGGCTGTCGGGTCGTTGGAACGCAGGAAGCCGCCACCCGGTTCCGGCATTCGCAAGAGGCCGATAACCTCGACAACACCGGAAGTCCGGCTCTGGGAGCGGGCGGCAGCATCGCGCCGATCGAGCGGAACAAAGCCACGGTTGATCAGGATGGTCGACCGGTCGTCCTGGACGATCGGCGTCATCACCCAGAAGCCGGCGCCACGCTCGGTGACCGCCTGGACCAGCACTTCCTTCTCGTGCTCGAAGACGCCGGTCGTGGTCACGCGACGGTATTCGTCCTTTTCCGCGCTGATACCGGGCCATTCGGCCGGGGGCGGAGCCGGAACAGGTTCGGCGTGAACCCGGGCATCGACGCGGGCAATCAGCTCGAGCTTCCAGAAGAGCCTCTGCACCTGCCAGGAGCCGAGGGCGAAGAAAGCCACCATCAGCACCGACAGGGCGACGGTGAAAATGGTGCGAGCGCGGACAGGCTCTGCCCCCACTTCGATCTTCGCCGCTCCCCCATTCATCGCCATGCCGTCAACGGGCCGTCATGGCATGTTCTTCATCATTTCGTGCGTCATCGGCATCATGTTGACGTTCAGATGGTGCATGACCCACAGCGAGCCGGCGAGCGCGATGCCGACGATAATGAGCGTGAAGATCAGCGCCATCATCGTCCAGCCGCCTTCCGAACGCGGGTTCATGTGCAGGAAAAAGATCATGTGCACGACGATCTGGATGGCCCCGAGGCCCATGACGAAGACGGCCGTCGTCAGCTTGCTATCGAACACGCCGCCTATGACCAACCAGAAGGGAATGGCGGTCAGGACGACGGAAAGCGCGAAGCCGATCATGTAGCTTCTGAACGAGCCGTGGCCGGCTTGGTGGCCGTGGCTGTGGCCGTGATGGGCCTGGCCGGCATCTTCATGGGTGAGGCTGTTTGGCTGTGAGCTCATCCGATGGCTCCGATCAGATAGACGAAGGAGAAGACGCCAATCCAGATGACGTCGAGGAAGTGCCAGAACATCGACAGGCACATCAGGCGGCGACGGTTCTCGGGGATCAGGCCATGCATCTTGACCTGCACCATCATCGTCACGATCCAGATGATGCCGAAGGTGACGTGCAGGCCGTGGGTGCCGACGAGCGTGAAGAACGACGACAGGAACGCGCTGCGTGTCGGGCCTGCCCCCTCAAGGATCAGGTGATAGAACTCGTAGAGTTCCAGCCCGAGGAACGCCAGGCCGAACACGGCGGTCACGCCAAGCCAGAAGATCGTCTCCATCTTGGCGTTGCGCTCCATCTGGAGCATGGCAAAACCATAGGTGATCGAGGAGAACAGCAGCATTGCCGTGTTGATGGCAACAAGCGGCAGATCGAACAGATCGGCCGGCGACGGACCGGCCGCATAGTTCCGCCCGAGCACGCCATGGGTGGCGAAGAGGACGGCGAAGATGAGGCAGTCGCTCATCAGGTAGATCCAGAAGCCCAGCATGGTGCTGCCTTCCGGATGGTGCTCTTCCTCCAGATAGAACTGCGGCGCTTCGGTTGCTTCTACTTGGGTCTTGTTCGCCATCTCAGGTGCGCTCCGCCAGAAGTTCGGACCGGGCGTCCTCGGTTGCAGTGACGGTCTCGGCAGGGATGTAGAAATCCCGCTTGTAGTTGAACGTGTGGCCGATCGACACGACGAGCATGGTAACGAACGCTACGATCGCCAGCCACCAGATGTACCAGATCAGCGCGAAGGCGAGCACGACGCTGAGACCCGCGAGGATGACGCCGGTTCCGGTGTTCCGTGGCATATGGATCGGCTTGAAGCCGCCGAGCGGACGCTCGTAGCCACGGTTCTTCATATCGTACCAGCTGTCGTGATCGTGCACGACGGGCGTGAAGGCGAAGTTGTAATCCGGCGGCGGCGAGGAGGTCGACCACTCGATCGTCCGGGCGTTCCACGGATCGCCCGTCGTGTCGCGCAGCTGATCGCGCCTGAGGTAGCTGACGACGAGCTGGACGACGAAGGAGGCGATGCCGAGCGCGATCAGCACGGCGCCGAAGGCGGCGATGACGAACCAGATCTGCAGCGACGGGTCCTCGAACTGCGACACGCGGCGGGTAACGCCCATCAGGCCGAGCACGTAGAGCGGCATGAAGGCGAAGAAGAAGCCGATCTGCCAGAACCAGAAGCTCATTTTGCCCCAGAACGGATCGAGCTTGTAGCCGAAGGCTTTCGGCCACCAGTAGACGAGACCCGCCATCAGGCCGAACACGACGCCGCCGATGATGACGTTGTGGAAGTGGGCGATCAGGAACAGCGAGTTGTGCAGCACGAAATCGGCCGGCGGGATCGCCAGCATGACGCCGGTCATGCCGCCGATGACGAAGGTGACCATGAAGCCGACGGTCCACAGCATCGGCACCTCGTAGCGGATGCGGCCGCGATACATGGTGAAGAGCCAGTTGAACATCTTCGCCCCCGTCGGGATCGAGATGATCATCGTGGTGATGCCGAAGAAGGCGTTGACCGATGCGCCCGACCCCATGGTGAAGAAGTGGTGCAGCCAGACGAGATAGGA
The DNA here is from genome assembly GCF_001424825.1 of Ensifer sp. Root31. NCBI lineage: Bacteria > Pseudomonadati > Pseudomonadota > Alphaproteobacteria > Hyphomicrobiales > Rhizobiaceae > Ensifer > Ensifer sp. Root31. The sequence continues at coordinate 102,044 of NZ_LMCO01000016.1, forward strand.
CAGGATCATGATCACGCAGGTCGCATAGACCATGGAGGCGTAACCGAAGAGCCGCTTGCCACAGAAGGTGGCAACGACTTCCGAGAAGATGCCGAAGGCCGGCAGAATGAGGATGTAGACTTCCGGGTGGCCCCAAATCCAGATGAGGTTCACATACATCATCGGGTTGCCACCAAGGTCATTGGTGAAGAAGTTGGTGCCGGCGTAGCGGTCGAGCGACAACAGCGCCAGCGTCGCGGTCAGGATCGGGAAGGTGGCGACGATCAGGATATTGGTGCAGAGCGACGTCCAGGTGAAGACCGGCATCTTCATCAGCGTCATGCCCGGCGCGCGCAATTTGACGATGGTCGCGATCAGGTTGATGCCCGATAGTGTCGTTCCGACACCCGCGACCTGCAGGCCCCAGATGTAATAGTCGACGCCGACGCCGGGACTATAATCGGCGCCCGACAGCGGCGGATAGGCAAGCCATCCGGTGCGCGCGAATTCGCCGACGAACAGCGACATCATGATGATCACGGCACCGGCCGTCGTCATCCAGAACGAGAAATTGTTGAGGAACGGAAAGGAGACGTCGCGCGCACCGATCTGCAGCGGCACGACATAGTTCATCAGGCCGGTGACGAAGGGCATGGCCATGAAGAAGATCATGATCACGCCATGTGCGGTGAAGATCTGATCGTAGTGATGCGGATTGAGATAGCCCTCGTTGCCGTTGAAGGCGATCGCCTGCTGCAGGCGCATCATGATCGCGTCGGCAAAGCCGCGCAGCAGCATGATGAGCGCTAGGATCACATACATGATGCCGATCTTCTTGTGATCGACACTGGTAAACCACTCGGTCCAGAGGTAGCCCCAGAGCCTGTATTTCGTGATCAGCGCCAGGACGGCGATGCCGCCGATCGCCACGGCGATGAACGTCGCGACCAGGATCGGCTCGTGATAGGGGATCGCTTCCCAGGTGAGCCGCCCGAAGATGAATTGTGTGAGGTTGGTGTTACCGAACATAGGGCTATCCAAATTCTCTTGAAATGCGGGCGTCAGGGCTTCGTGGTGCCGGCGTTGTTCAACTGTGCGGGCGCCGGACCGGCTTGGTTCCCGGCAGGCGCCGCTTGATCCCCGTGCATGTTGTGCATGTCGTGGTTCATCGTCTGCGGCTCTTTGTCGATGCCTTCGGCCGGCTCTTCGCTCTTCGAAGGATTGCCCGTCGCCGGGAAGGTGGCGCCCGGTGCTGCTTCGCCCGCATGGCCCGTTTCCCCGGCATGGCGGTTGTCGTGCTCGAGCTTGGCGCGGTTTTCGTGGCTTTCCACGCCGGCGCCACCCATCATGTCGATGTGCATCATCTGGTTCATGCACATCTGGCCTGTGCGCACGCACATGTTCAGCACCGCGTCGTAAAGCCCGTCCTCGACGCCGGCAAAGTAGCGGACCGGTTCCTTCGTGCTCGGCTTTTCGAGTTTCAGGTAGGCGTCGCGATTGAGCATGGTGCCGTTCTGCTTGACCCTTGCGACCCACTGATCGAAGCCCGCCTGGTCCAACCCATGGAACTTGAAGCGCATGTGCGAGAAGCCGTCGCCGCTATAGTTGGACGACAGGCCTTCATACTCGCCCGGCTTGTTGATAACGGCGTGCAGCTTGGTCTGCATGCCCGGCATTGCATAGATCATGCCGGCAAGGGCGGGGACGTAGAAGGAGTTCATCACCGAGGATGCGGTGATCTTGAAATTGATTGGCACGTCCACCGGTGCTGCCATCTCGTTGACGGTGGCGATGCCGTAGTCCGGATAGAAGAACAGCCATTTCCAATCGAGCGCCACGACCTCGACGGTCAGAGGCTTCGTCTCGGCGGGGACAGGCCGATTGGCGTCAAGCCGGTCGAGCGGCCTGTAGGGGTCGAGCTTGTGGGTGCTGATCCAGGTGACGGCCCCGAGCGCAATGATGATCGCCAGCGGCGCTGACCAGATGACGACTTCCAGCCCAGTGGAGTGATGCCATTCCGGATCGTACTTGGCAGCCGTGTTGGACTGGCGGTAGCGCCAGGCGAAGAACAGCGTCAGGAAAAGCACCGGCACGATGATGATCAGCATGAGGATCGTCGAAACGACGATCAGATCTCTCTGCTGTGCCGCAATGTCGCCGGAGGGCGACATCACGACCAGGTCGCACCCGGCAAGGGCCAGGGTCGATAGAAGAACGGCCGATCGTCCGGCGAGCTTCAATGGAGTGGGCATTTCGGGCTCCATTTGCGTTTTGTCTAGTCGGCACTAATCGCGTATCGGGCTCGGCGGAATGAGGTCGTTCGTCGCACTGCAGCATTCTGTCGCATCGCAACAGAATGGACAGCGGCGTCCGCAAGTGCCCAATCTAGTGCATCCTCGCCGGCTGACCATTGGGAAGATGCCGACGAGTTTACGTTTTTTTTCGCCGCTTCCTTGATCTCGGGCGTTGATTGATCAACATTTCGACGAGGCGGCACAAATCGCCGGGAGGAATTCATGAGCTCGGTCGTCAATCCTACGTCTTCAGGCCTTGAGCGGGACGCCCGTCGCATCCATGACGACAAGCCACTGTCACCAGGCAGCATCGCCATTGGCGTGGTCATCGGCCGCATGTCGGAGTTCTTCGACTTCTTCGTCTACGGCCTCGGCTCGATCCTGGTCTTCCCGAAGCTCATCTTCCCGTTCGCTCCCAGTCCGGTCGCGGCCACGCTGATGTCGTTTGCGATCTTTCCGCTAGCCTTTATCGCGCGTCCGGTCGGCTCACTCGTCTTCATGTGGATCGACCGCAACTACGGCCGCGGCACCAAGCTGACCATCGCCCTTGTCATCCTCGGAGGCTCAACGGCCTCGATTGCCTTCCTGCCGGGCTACGAGACCATCGGCTACTGGGCGGTGGCGCTGCTGGCGCTTTTCCGACTTGGACAGGGTTTTGCGCTCGGCGGCGCATGGGACGGGCTTGCATCCCTGCTCAACCTCAACGCACCGCCGGACCACCGCGGCTGGTATGCGATGATCCCCCAGCTCGGCGCGCCCATCGGCTTTGCCCTCGCCAGCATCATCTTCTGCTATTTCGTCGCCAATCTTTCCGAGGAGGATTTCCTTTCCTGGGGCTGGCGCTACCCGTTCTTCGTCGCTTTTGCGATCAACGTCGTGGCGCTGTTTGCCCGGCTGCGCATCGTCGCCAGCAAGGAATTCGGCGCGGCGATGGAGGCACAGGAGCTGCAAGCCCGGCCAGTGTTCGAAATGCTGAGCAAACACGCGCTGGACGTGGTGCTCGGCGCCTTCGTGCCTTTGGCAAGCTTTGCGATGTTCCATCTGGTGACGATCTTCCCGCTGAGCTGGGTCATCCTGAACGGCGGACAGTCGGCTGCCCGGTTCCTGCTGGTCCAGGTCGCAGGCGCAGCCGTCGGCGTGATCGGCATTATCGTGTCGGGCCTGATCGCCGACCGCGTCGGCCGCCGCAACGAGCTGATGATCGGCGCGACACTGATCGCTATCTTCAGTTTCTCCGCACCCTTCCTTCTTGACGCCGGCGGGGCCGGGCAGGACGCCTATATCCTAATCGGCTTTGGCGTCCTCGGCCTCACCTTTGGCCAGGCCTCCGGCGCTGTTTCCTCGCGCTTCACCCAGTACTACCGCTACACCGGAGCGGCACTCACCTCCGACCTGGCTTGGCTCGTCGGCGCGGCGTTCGCACCGCTGGTGGCGCTTGGACTTGCGACCAGCTTCGGCATCGTCTTCATCGGCGGCTATCTGATCTCCGGTGCAATCTGCACGCTGGTAGCGCTCAGCCTCACCCGGGCGCTCGACCAGAACTGATCCGCCCTTGCGGCGGTTCGGCTCCGCATCTGACGCTACCGTCCAGCCTGCCTTTGCGTTCTTTTGAATGAACGGGGAATAATCCCTGACGCCGACCGTTCTTCCGCCCATCCGAACGGAGAACGGGCATGTTGCACTTTTGGAAGAAAGAACCGCCACGCATCCAATTCCTCTGCCAGCCGGAAGACCTGGGGGTCATCGCCCCGCCCGTGGCCGCCAAAACCAGTCTGCCGGAATGGTATCGCAGGCTGCCCGCAGCTGACCCGCAGCACCTTTCCGCCAGAGACAATGGGCTGACCATCAAGCGCTGCATGCCATTCCTGGACGCGATGACATCAGGCTGGATCCTGCCATTGGCCGCCACGGTGCGTCTCGAAATCCGCGACGACGGGCGAAACGTCGAGGCTGGCTGGTATCGAAAGATGGCACGGGCCACGCGCTGACCTGCTGCCAACGTCAAAAAGCGGGGACCGGTCCACCGGTCCCCGCTCAATTTTTTTGATCATCTGTCAGCGCGTATGCCACAGCTTGCCGGAGCGATACGTGCGGTCTGAGCCGTTCGAACTGGAATTGGACGAGCTGTTCGATGATGAATTCGAGCTGGAGTTGCTCGACGAGTTGGAGGAGCTGTTGCCAATGATCGTGCCGTCGTTGTGGCCGCCCGCCTGCCTGCCGACGGATTGCACCGGCGCGGTGCTCTGCTTTGCCTGCGCCTCAGTGCCGGCAAGGGCGGTTACGCCGGCGATGAGGGCGGCGCCCAATTTCCAGTGGTTCTTCATGCCCGTAACTCCTTCTTGAAAAGCGAACCGGTATCTCCGGTCCGAAGGAATAACGGGCGTCACGAAGCTCTATTCCATCGTGAAACACTTTCCTCGCTCGAACTAAGGCGTCGACGATCAATCACGAAACCGCCGACACCCCTGCCCGGCGCTCGCGGCTTGCCATCAGCCCTCCAACCGCGGTGACGATGATGACGGCGGCGTAGATGTCGGTGGTCGTTTGATAGCCCAGTGTCTTTGCAAGAAACCCTGCAGCCATCGCCGGCAGACTGAAGGCGAGATAGCTCTGGATGTAGAAGGCAGAAAGCAGCCCGGCGCGCTCATCCGCCTTGGCGAGCGGCATGATCGAGCCCATGATGCCGAGGAAGCTGGTGCCGAAACCGACTCCGGTTAGCAAGGTGCCAAGGGTCATGACCGGCACATTTGCGAGGTGCGTGCCGGCAACCACGATCAGCATACCGGCGGTCGTGGCCGAGACGCCGAAGGCCACGTTTGCCCGGGGACTGCGCGAGCGGCGCAGGAAGACGCTGACGGCACCGGCTGCCATCAACGTGGCGACAACGGCTCCACCGGTCAGCGGTGCCCGGCTGCCGGTGACGGACGCGACGAGCGAGGGCATCAGCGAGAGATAGAAGCCCCCAAGCGCCCAGTTGGCGATGTTGATCGGCGTCACCAGTGCCAGCGGTCGCTTGATCTGAGGCGGAATGGCGATCGTCGGCTTCAGCGAAGACAGCGCGCCGCTGCGTCTGCCGCCGGTCTCCGGCGTCAGCCATATCGCGAGCGCCAGCACTGCAAAGCCGATCAGGAGCAGGCCATAAACGAGGTGAAGCGGAAACGGCCCGTATTGAATGAGCGCGCTGGTGCCCAATGCGCCAACGGCCATGCCGATCAGCGGCGCGAGCGAATTGACGAGCTGGCCCCTGCCGCGATCGACGTCGACCAGCGACGCACCGATAGAGGCGCCCGCAATGCCGGTCGCAAACCCCTGGACGATACGCGCCGCGATCAGCCAGGGCGGTCCGTCGGCAACGACGAAGAGCGCCATCCCCACGATTTCGAGAAGCAGCGCAACGAAAATCACCGGCTTCCTGCCGAGATGGTCGGATATCGAACCGGCGATCAGCAGGGCGGACAGAAGCGCGAAGGCGTAGACCGCGAAGATGCCGGTCATCATCACGGGCGAGGCGGCAAAGCTCTCCTGGTAGATGCGGTAAAGCGGCGTTGGTGCCGCCGACGCGCCGAAGAACGTGGCAAGCGTGACCGCGTGGAAGGCGATGGGGTTGGCGGCCGGACCGCCACTCTCACTGGATTTGGCAGAGGAGAACATCTATATAGCCCTTAACGCTAAATCGTTGCGTTTAGGTGATGTAGGGACGAACGCCGATAAAAGCAAATAATTTGCGTTTATGGTGCAGTGAAAGTTTCTGATCCATGCGCAGCACGCGGAAGGAAGGGTTGGAATGGCAGGCAGGGAAGGTCCCCGTCCAGGCGGGCGAAGCGCCAGGGTACAGGCGTCGGTGCACGGGGCCGTTCAGGCTCTGATGACACGAATGGAGCGCGCAGAGATCACCATTCCGATGATCGCCGTCGAAGCGGGCGTCACGCCCTCGACCATCTATCGCCGTTGGGGCGACATCCAGGAACTCCTGGCAGATGTCGCTGTCGAACGGCTGAAACCCGACATGCAGCCGGTCGATACCGGAAATGGTGGCAAGGATCTTCTGGCCTGGGCCGAACAATACGCCGAGGAAATGTCCTCGAAACCCGGGCGTGAGATGATACGTGACGTGCTGGCAGCGCAGGACGGCAGCGGCGCCTATCAGTGCTGCAACTTCACCAAGCAGCAGATTGAGGTGATCGCAGCACGCGCTGCGGACCGTGGCGAAGCATTTCCTGAGGTCGACGCCGTCATGGACCGCGTCGTCTCACCGATCATGTACCGCATCCTTTTCGGCGAGGCGCCGGATACGGCACATGTCGCGCGTCTGGTCTCGGGCGCAATGGGACTGGTTTCGAAAGCGCCCGCTTCCGTCTGATCAAAGCGCGTATGCACCGACGTGACGGCGGTGCCGGAAGCGGCCGAGCATTGCGATGGCCAACACGAGGACCGCACCCAGCGCATAGGCGAGCACATCCCACCAGTCCGGCGTGGCTCCAAGCACGATCCTCAAGACGGGATTGGAAATGCGGATATCGAAACTGGCCGCCAGATACTGCGCAAGCTCGATCGCCACGCCTAGCAGGAAGGCGATACCGGCGAGCAGCTGGGGTCGAGCTTTCACCGCCGATGCCAGCGTGCAGTACACCCACATCACGGCAAGGACATCGCCGGAAAAACTGCGGACCCAACCCCATCCGGCCCCACGCGTTGCCAGCACGACGAGGACGACGAACAGAAGGATGGAAAATAAGAAGGCGGTACGGTTGAAGCGGAGTTCCATGGCAAGCGATGTAACCACACGCGACCCGTCTGTCGAGCGATGCGGATCGGCAAATGGCGCGTAGTCGTCGGCCGCCGTCAGAAGAGCAGAGGCCGGCAGCACAACGCTACTGAGTTCGGAAATCTCGCAGCCGTTTACGCCAGCTGCGTTGTCCTTCACAAAATCCATCAGCCATCCCGCAGGCCTCATCTGACGCTTCCGTTCGATTTGGGGCTATAGGCCGCATTCGACCCTGCTGCACGCGTCGAGAGCAGGCGGACGAACGATCAGCAATCCGCAATTGAGCGACGCAAGGAAACGTCGAGGAGGCTGCCCGCCGAAGACGGCTCGTCATCGAAATAAGGCGGTGCTCATTTTCGATCGAACAGCCGCTATCTCTGCGACAGCGGCTGCGGAAAGTCGTGCAATCTGATCTTTTTGCCAGGGATTCGCATCGTGCGTTTCCGCTTCAGGCGGAGCCGCGGAAACGCACGATGCGACACTCTAGAATCGTCCGCCGACCCCCAAGCGCGCACCAGCATAGGTCTCACCATCGCCTTCCACGGTTACGCGCAGGTTTGCGTCGACAACCCAGCTCTCGTTCGCCTGCAGAGACAAACCAGCCAACACCGAACCGAACATGCCATTGCCATCGAGACCGGAGTACCCGGCCGCGGCACCGAGCCGTGGTTTGAGCGTCATGTCGTTCTCCAGTGTAAACTGCCGCTCGATCTCGGCCCCGAGGCTCACCCGGAACTGCTCGAGGGTGAATCCTTCCAGAGCGACATCGCCGCCAGCCACATTCTGAATGCCGTAGTCTTCGACATTCTCATTGAGGTAAACGGCGCGCAGCTTCGGCATCACCACCGTCTCCTCATTGAGGTCCCATTGGCCGGTGATGGAGCTGTCCCACATCCATCGGCTGCTATCGAAGGAGCCGTCGAAGAAGGCGGTATCGATATCGTTGCTGGAACCGCCATAGAGAAGACTGGTATTGAAGAAGATGCCCGTCACCAGTTCGAGCGACGTATACGGTCCGGCAAGCCAGCCTGTGCCACGGATCTCGGCGTCGTCATCCGTCGGATCGGTCATATGATCGAGATGGAACGAGAACCCGACCAGCGCCTTTTCGTTGAGCAGATAATCAACGCCGACCGAAAGAAGGCCAAAGCCGCCCCACCGATCATCGTTCTGCTCCCGATTGTGGAGCATCATCGTGGCGTCAAGCCATGCGTTGAACGGCGAAACTTCGCCGCCTTCGATACCGTCTGCAGCGTTTCTCGCCGCTTCGAGCTGAGCCAAGCTGGTGGCAAAGCTCATGCCGACCCCATCCGTCGAGGGCGACAGACGCATCGTCACCGGGTCGGTTCCGGCCTGCAGTCGGCGCCGCTCCAGCAGGCCCGGCACCTGGATGCTTGACGCCAGGAGATTTTGCCGGGTCTGGACAAAGCCTCGCACCAGTGAATCGATCTCGCCGATGACGGCATCTGCGTCGAAGCTCAAGTTGTAGGTGATCACACCGACATTCGACGCTCCGGCGGCGGCCGTCAGCTGGTATCCGATCTTTGCCTGGCCGGAGAAAGCAGGATCCGGTGTAAACTTCAGGTAATAGCCAACCGGAGCGAATGCACCGACCTGGGCCAGCTCCCCCTCGATAATCTCCGCTTTGCCGGCGTTGGCGGGGCTCACGGTAAGGACCTGCGCGTCGCTGAACGGTCCACCGGTCGCCCCGCCATTCAAATACACATTTGGCGGCGATGAGCCCGCGGGAACGTTGACGATCTGGTCGGCGACGCTGACCTCGCGAGCCGTGACCTTCAGCGTATAGGCGGCGCTCGCCGTGCTGCCGGCGGCATCGGTGACGGAAACCGTAAAGCTGTAATCCGTGACCTCGGCATCGTTGCTCAGCGGTCCGGTCAACTCGCCCGTGGAAACGTTGAGGACCATGCCCTTGGGAAGGGTGCCGCCGCTCACCGCGTAGAGCAGAGCGCCGGTACCTCCCGCGGCCGATATCGGCTGCGCGTATTTCTCGCCGGCCATCGCCGGTGGAAGAGCGCCCGCCGCCGGCGTGAACGTGAAGTTGGCCGCTGGCGCGGCGCGGGTGACGGTCACCGTATAGGTCTTCACGGTGCCATCCTCCGCCGTCACGACCGTGGCCAGCGTATTCGAGCCGACTGAGAGCGGGATCGAGGCAGAAGCTGCGCCGGATGCGACCGGCGCTCCGTTGACGGTGACTGTCGCCGCCGCATCGCTTGCCACCGGCGTCAGCGTCAACGACGCCGTCGCATTTGGAACCGACGCCGTATAGGACGTCGCGCCGGACGAAAAGGCCGGAGACAGCGTGCCGATGCTCAACGACAGGCCCGACAGATTGGCGTCGGTCGAAGCGGCAAGCGCACGGGTCACGATAACAGTGTAGCTCGTCTGCGTCGTACCATCCCCGGCCGTGACCACGGTCGTCACCGTGTTGGAGCCGACCGCAAGCGCTATCGCTCCGGACGCGGTGCCCGACGCGACGGCCACGCCGTTGACCGTCACCGTCGCCGTTGCGTCACTGACCAGCGGTGTCACCGTCAGCGACGCCGTCGCGTTGGAAACCGAAGCCGTGTACGACATCGTGCCCGATGCGAATGTCGGTGACAGCGTGCCGCTGCTTAGGCCGAGCCCGGACAACTCGGCGTTCGTCGAGGCCGCACGAGTGACCGTCAGCGTGTAAGACGTCTGCGTCGTGCCATCCTGGGCCGTCACCACCGTCGTGACGACGTTGGTGCCGACCGCAAGCGTGACGGAGCCCGAGGCAGCACCCGACACGACTGTTACCCCGTTGACAGTGATGGACGCCGTCGCATCGCTTGCGGTCGGCGTCAGCGTCAATGAGGCCGTGGCATTGGGGACCGAGGCCGTGTAGGCCGTCGTGCCCGTCGCAAACGCCGGAGACAGCGTGCCGCTGCTGAGCGACAGGCCGGACAGGTCTGCATTCGTCGACGGCGCGCGCGTCACTGTGACCGTGTAGGTGTTCGTCGTACCGTCCTCGGCTGTCACGACCGTGGTCAGCACATTCGGACCGACCGCAAGCGCGATCGAGCCGGAGGCAGCGCCCGAAGCCACCGCCACGCCATTGACGGTGACCGTTGCGGTCGTATCGCTGACATCAGGCGTCACGGTCAGCGACGTCGTCGTATTCGGAATGAAAGCCGTGTAGCTGGTTGTGCCGGATGCGAACGCCGGAGACAGTGCGCCTGCACTCAAGCCCAGGCCGGACAGGTCGGAATTCGACGACGCAGCACGCGTTACCGTCACCGTGTAGGTGTTCACCGTCGTGCCATCCTGAGCGGTGACGACCGTCGTCACGACATTGGCTCCGACCGCAAGCGCGATCGTGCCCGAGGCTGCACCCGAAGAGACGGCCACCCCATTGACCGTAATCGTCGCTGTCGTATCGCTTACCCCTGGCGTCACCGTCAGCGACGTCGTCGCATTGGGGACCGAGGCCATGTAGGTGGTCGTACCGAACGCAAAGGCGGGAGATAGCGTGCCGGCGCTCAGGCTCAGGCTCGACAGGTCGGCATTTGCAGAGGCGGCCCGCGTCGCCGTTACCGTATATGTTTTCGTCGTACCGTCCTGGGCCGTCACCACCGTCGTCAGGACGTTGGTGCCGACCGCAAGCGCGATCGTGCCCGAAGCTGTACCCGTCGCGACGGCGACCCCATTGACTGTGACCGACGCCGTCGTGTCACTGACCGTGGGCGTCACGGTCAGTGATGCCGCCGCATTGGGAACTGTAGCCGTGTAGGAAACCGTGCCGGAGGCAAAGGCCGGCGACAGCGTGCCGGCGCTCAAGTCCAGGCCGGACAAGTCGGCATTTGCCGAAGGCGCGCGTGTCACCGTAACGGTATAGGTTTTCACGGTCGTGCCATCTTCGGCCGTGACCACCGCCGTCACCGTGTTCGAGCCGACATTGAGCGCAATCGCACCGGAAGCCGCATTCGAGGCGACCGGATCGCCATTGATCGTCAATGTCGCCGCCGAATGGCCGATCATTGACGTCACCGTCAGCGACGTCGTCGCGTTCGGCACCGACGCCGTATAGGATGTCGTTGCTGCGGCAAACGATGGCGATAGCGTGCCATCACTCAAGATCATGCTGTCGAGGTCGGCATTCGACGAAGCCGCACGGGTCACGTTCACCGTGTAGGTCTTCGATGCCGTGCCGTCTTCGGCCGTCACCACCGTGGTCAGCGTGTTCGAACCGACGGAAAGGGGGATCAGGCCAGAGGCCGTCCCCGAAACAACGGCCACTCCGTTGACCGTGATGGTCGCCCCCGCGTCATTGACCGTGGGTGTCACCGTCAGCGACGCCGTCGTATTGGGAACAGAGGCCGTATAGGATGTCGTGCCCGGCGCAAACGTCGGAGACAGGGAGGTTCCGGTCAGCGACAAGCTGGCCAAGGTGGCATCCGTCGACGGCGGTGCTACGCAACTCACCGTCGCCTGTATCGTCGCGCCGCTGACGTTACTCCAGGCATAGACGACATACTCGCCGCTGGCGGGCACTGTGTGCGTGCCGGTCAGGTTGAGTTCACTAACCGATGTTGCGTACTCTTCAACGATGATACCGTAGTTTGTCGGGGGACCTTCCGTGTAGAGCGCAAAACCCGCTCCGCTATAACGATCATTGCCCGCATTCAAACTGCCGGAAGTCGTCGCGTGATACGTAATCGTTTCGCCAGCATTCAGAAGGAGGGACTGATCCCATAGCTCAGCTCCGGCCGCGAGCATTTTACCCGTACCCCAGGTCGAATTGATCGCCGTACAACCATCTGACGGAGCGGCCATCGCCACTTGCGGCACACACAACGCAACGACAAACAGGGCGAACAACGCCCACAGAACAGAAACGAAACGCGACAAGATCTTACCCCTCCCGCATGAATCACCAGCGGGCTTCCCCAGCACACAACTAGCAATTGGGCAAGAGCGGGCCAAGCCCCATTTCAAATATACGTAAAGTCGCATTCTCCTATCGTTAGCCGCCCTTTAACGAATAGGGCCGGCAGCGCCTGCGGGGCTTTGGCTGGGCAGGCGCTTGAAAGTCGCAGTAAGGCAGCATGGGTCTTTTCATGAGAGCATCGGCCCGAAAGACCGACGCCGTTTCAGACTTTGGAAACAACAGCATGGCGTTTTCGCAGACCCGGCACATCTGAGCGACGGACCGAAGCCAGGATGACATTCAGCCGGTGACCGCCCCTTCGTTGGCCGGGCGCGCCAGCGCTGCAAACTTTGCCAGCACACCGCGTTTGTAGCGCGGTTCCGGCTGCCGCCACTGGGTGCGCCTTCTTGCCAGCTCTTCCGGATCCACTTCGAGTTGCAGCAGCTGCTGATGGGCGTCGATGACGATCCGGTCGCCCTCTTCTACTAGCGCGATCGTGCCGCCTTCAAAAGCTTCCGGCGTGACGTGGCCGACGACCATGCCCCAGGTGCCGCCCGAGAAGCGGCCGTCGGTGATAAGGCCGACGCTGTCGCCGAGGCCCCTGCCGATGATCGCCGAAGTTGGCGCGAGCATCTCGGGCATTCCCGGGCCGCCCTTTGGGCCGAGGTAACGTAAAACGAGGATATCGCCTGGCCTGATCCGGTCCGACAGGATGGCATCCATCGCCGATTGTTCGTCCTCGAACACGCGCGCGGGCCCGCTCATGACTCGGCTTTTCAAACCACTGATCTTGGCGACGGCACCGCCTTCGGCCAGATTCCCCTTCAACACCGCGAGGTGGCCCTCGCGGTAGATCGGTCTTTCATAGGGCCGGATGACATCCTGATCCGACCGCGGCTCGTCCGGAACGGCTGCAAGCTCTTCCCCGATCGTCCTGCCTGTGATCGTCAAACAGTCGCCATGCAGAAGACCTGCATTCAGAAGGATCTTCAGCACCTGCGGCACGCCGCCCGCCTTGTGCAGATCGACGGCCATGTATCTGCCCGACGGCTTGAGGTCACAGAGGACGGGGACCTTGCGGCGAACGCACTCGAAGTCGTCCAGTGTCCACTCGACTTCCGCCGCATGCCCGATGGCGAGGTAATGCAGCACCGCATTGGTCGATCCGCCCGTCGCCATGATCAGGGCCACGGCATTTTCGATCGACTTGCGCGTGACGATGTCCCGCGGCTTGATGCCCTTCTTGACCGCCTCGACCAGGACCTTGGCGGATTGAGCTGAGCTCTCCATCTTCTCCTGGTCTGGATTGGCCATGTTGGACGAGTAAAGAAGCGACATACCAAGCGCCTCGAAGGACGAGCTCATGGTGTTGGCGGTGTACATGCCACCGCAGGAGCCGGTCGACGGGCAGGCATTGCGCTCGATGCCGTCGAAATCCTCCTCGCTCATCTTGCCCGCCATGAAGGCGCCGACGGCTTCGAAGGCGGAGACGATCGAAAGGCTTTGCCCCTTCCAGTGGCCAGGCTTGATCGTGCCGCCATAGACATAGATCGCCGGCACATTGGCGCGGAGGATACCGATCATGCCGCCCGGCATGTTCTTGTCGCAGCCGCCGAGCACGAGCACGCCGTCCATCCACTGTCCCTGTACCGAGGTTTCGACGCAGTCGGCGATGACCTCGCGGGACACAAGCGAATATTTCATGCCTTCGGTGCCCATCGACATGCCGTCGGAAATCGTCGGCGTGCCGAAGATCTGCGGATTTGCACCGGCAGCCTTGATGGCAGCGACAGCGGCGTCGGCCAACGGCTGCAGCCCGGCATTGCAGGGCGTGATCGTCGAATGACCGTTGGCAATACCGATCATCGGTTTGTCGAAATCGGCTTTCTCGTAGCCGAGCGCATAATACATCGCCCGGTTGGGGGATCGCGCGACACCTTGCGTGATGTGTTTCGAGCGCTCGTTGTAGGCCATGATTTGCTCCCTCGGTTCATTCAAGGTCGAGTTTACTGGCGTTCAGCAGGCCTGTGAAATATACTTTTTTCGCACAAATAAGTCGTAGAACATATCAATCGGAATGCATCATGGATTTGAGGCAACTTCGCCAATTCGTCGCCGTCGCCGAAGAGCTGCATTTCGGCCATGCGGCCGCTCGCCTCAACATGACCCAGCCGCCGCTCAGCCAATCGATACAGGCACTGGAGGGGGAGCTGAAGGTACAGCTGTTCAAGCGCACCAAGCGGAACGTGGAACTGACATCTGTCGGCAGGCAATGGCTCGCCCATGTCCGCCAGGTGCTTGACGGGGCGAACGGCCTTGCCGACACCGCAAAAAGGCTGTCACGCGGCGAGATCGGCCACCTGCGTTTGTCCTTCGTCAGCACAGCCGACTATAGCGTTCTGCCCGACATGGTCAGCCGCTATCGCGCGGCCTATCCGCATGTGGAACTGACGATGCGCGAAGCCACCAGCGATATCCAAATCGAGGCGTTGCTCGACGAAGAAATCGATGTCGGGCTGATCATTGCCCCCAGCCAAGCGTCGCTTCATCCTGCCCTTTCCTACCAGGCTTTGCTGCGGGAACCGCTGGTTGCCGCGGTGCCGACGGCCTGGATCAACGAAGGACGAAAGGGGTTTGCTGGAAAAATCCTGGAGCCAGCCGACTTCTTCAAGGCGCCATTCATCGTTTTTCCACGGCGGGCGGCACCGGCTTTTCACGATATCGTCTCGGGATATTTCGCCGAACATGGGCTGGCGTTCACCGCCTATCAGGAAGCCATCCAGATGCAGACGATCGTCGGTCTGGTCGCATCCGGGCTGGGGGTGGCGCTGGTGCCGCAATCGATGACCAATCTTCAGCGGCGCGGGGCAACCTATCTGCCGCTGGCCGGCAGCGTACCGGAGGTGGAAACCGGCCTTGCGTGGCGCAGTTCGGACCAGAATCCGGTACTCGACACCTTCCTTGCCGCGGCGGTACCGGCCGATAACAGGTGACCGCGCGTTGTCGGCTGGTAGGGCGCGCAGCGCAACGGCATCCCTGGAACATCAAGTGCACGCTACCGCATCAGGCCGCGCAGGTCGGGCATGCGGTTGCTGATGATGGTTTCCATCGAAAAGAAGCCGGTGACCGTCATCAGGTCGAAATCGGTGATGAGCTTCTGGTAGAAGGCGTCATAGCCAGCCATGCCACGCGTCACCACCTTGATCAGATAGTCCCAGTCGCCGCCGATCCGGTAGAGGTCCGTCACCTCCGGCAGACGCTCGACATGCTTGCGGAAGTTGTCGGCCCATTCCTTGGAATGATGGCGGGTGCGGATCATCACGAACACGGTAAGGTCGAAGCCGAGCGCTGCGACGTCGATTGCGGCATGGGTACCAAGCACAAGCCCGCTGGCGTTCAACCGTTGCAGGCGCCGCCAGCAGGCGTTCTGCGACAGTCCGACTCGGTCGGCCAGATCACGCTGCGAAATCGTGCCGTCCTTTCGCAGGCAGGACAGGATCCGCATATCAATTTCGTCAATCTTTTCCATTTCAGCGATCACATGACCCGATTTTGACTCGCAGAAGCATAAGAATGATGAGGTTTGCATGCAACCGATCGATTAGACTTATCGTCTGTCCGACTCCGGGAGGAAACGATGACGACGCCGTGCCCACGCCAGCCCTATCTTACCGGCCCGCTCGAAGCATTTCGAGAAAGCCTTGCCGGCGACAACGCAATCGCTGACCTGCGGGCTGGGCTTGTCGGCAAGACTGCAAAGATCGACGGTCCCTTCGGCGTCAAGAACCTCGTCTATGCCGACTATGTCGCATCGGGCCGGGCATTGATGCAGATCGAGCATTTCATCCTCGAACAGGTCCTGCCCTATTATGCCAACAGCCACACCGAGGCGTCCTACTGCGGCGGCTCGATGACCAGGTTGCGCCGCGACGCGCGTGCTGTGATCGCCGCCTGCTGCGGCGCCGGACCTGAACACGCCGTCATTTTCGCCGGCTCCGGCGCCACCGCCGGCATCAATCGGCTGGTGAGCCTGCTGGGTGTTACCGAGGCGGTCGCCACCGGTCGGCGCGTGCGCATCCTAATCGGGCCCTATGAACACCACTCCAATATCCTGCCCTGGCGCGAAAGCGGTGCCGAGGTGGTCGAGATCGCCGAGTGTCCGGCTGGTGGGCCGGATCTCGCTGCACTCGACGAAGCGCTGAAGCAACCGGCCGATCTCGTCGTTTGCGCCTTTTCCGCCGCTTCCAATGTCACGGGCATCGTCACCGATGTTGCGGCCGTCACCCGGATCGCGAAGGCGGCAGGCGCAAAGATGGTGTGGGACTATGCCGGTGCTGGACCCTACCTGCCGATCGACATGTCGCCCGAGGGCGCTGCTGCGATTGACGCGGTGGTCATCTCGCCGCACAAGTTCATCGGTGGCCCCGGTACGTCAGGCATTCTGGTCCTGCGGCGTGACGCGGCTGTCACCGCCAAGCCATCCTGGCCCGGCGGCGGCACCGTCAAATTCGTTTCGCCCACCGGTCACGACTACAGCAATAGCCTCGAGGCGCGCGAGGAGGCCGGCACGCCGAACGTCGTCGGCGATATCCGCGCCGGACTCGCTTTCCTCGTCAAGGAAGCGATCGGTGCCGAGGCAATGCAGACCAGAAACGCCGAGCTGACCCGTCGCGCTATCGCCGCATGGCAAGGCATCGAGCGGCTGGAATTGCTCGGTCCTCTCGGGCCACAGCGGCTGCCGATCTTTTCCTTCCGCGTCAAGGACGGCAAGGGCGGCCATGTCCACCAGCAGCTCGTCACCCGCATGCTCAGCGATCGCTTCGGCATTCAGGCGCGCGGTGGCTGCGCCTGTGCCGGTCCCTATGTGCACCGGCTGCTCGGCATCGATGACGAGGAATCGCAACGCCTGCGCGACGCCATCCTTGCCGGACAGGAAATGCTGAAGCCGGGTTTTGTCCGGTTGAACTTCAGCGTCCTGCTCGCCGACGAAGAGGTGGCGTTCATCCTCGACGCCGTCGCCAAGCTTGCCGCCGACGCAGCCAGCTACGAGCAACACTACGATTTCGACCCGGCGCGCGCCATCTTCTTCCCGCGTGCAGCGCTTGCAGCGGAGGCCTGAGGCATGGCGAGGCCTGACATTGCGGCTTTCTTCGACCCGCGAACCTGGTCCGTGCAGTATGTGGTCAGCGACCCGAAAACGCGGGCCTGTGCGATCATCGATCCGGTGCTCGACTTCGACGAGAAATCCGGCGCGATAGCGACAGGCAATGCCGACCGGCTGCTCGACTTCGCGCGAGCGCAGGACCTGGACGTCCAGTGGATCCTGGATACCCATCCGCATGCCGACCACTTTTCCGCCGCCGCCTATCTGAAGGCAAAAACCGGCGCGCCCACGGCCATCGGTACGCACATCGTCAAGGTCCAGAAATTGTGGGCCGACATCTACAATTGGCCAGGCCTGAAAACGGACGGATCGCAATGGGACCGGCTGTTTGATCGTGGCGATACGTTTCGGATCGGCAGTCTCGAGGCCGAGGTGATGTTTTCGCCGGGACACACGCTGGCATCGATCACTTACCTCATCGGGGACGCTGCCTTCGTGCACGACACGGTGTTCATGCCGGACAGCGGAACCGCGCGCACCGATTTCCCCGGCGGCAGCGCCAACGCGCTGTGGGCGAGCATCCGCGACATCATGGCCCTGCCGGACGATACCCGTATCTTCGTCGGCCATGACTATCAGCCTGGTGGACGCGAACCGCGCTGGGAAAGCACTGTTGCACTGCAGAAGGCGGACAACATCCATTTGACACGCTATGTCTGCGAAAGCGAGTTCGTCGCGTTCCGCGAGGGACGGGACCGAACGCTGCCGATGCCCAAGCTCATCCTCCATGCCCTGCAGGTCAATATCAACGGCGGCCGGCTTCCCGACCCGGAGGAAAACGGCCGGCGCTACCTGAGATTCCCCATCGACGCCCTGCAAGGTGCCGCATGGTCCTGACGGCGCCCCGTTCGCGGGCACGTTCCGTGTCCCGGCCATCTTCCGGCTTCGGTGCATCTCGGGCGACGCGGTTCGCCCCCCAGCCCGGCGCCAAATGATGACGCTAGACCTCGTCCAATACATTCTGGCAGCCTTGAGTGGCGGTCTCGTCGGCTTCAGCCTCGGACTGTTCGGCGGCGGCGGCTCCATTCTCGCCGTGCCCCTGCTCGTCCAAGTCGTCGGGGTGAGCAACGTGCATGTGGCGATCGGCACGAGCGCCGTCGCAGTCGCAGCCAATGCGCTTTCGGGACTGGCAATGCATGCGCGGCACGGGACGGTGAAATGGCGCTGCGCGGCAATGTACTGCGTCACCGGCATCGGCGGCGCCTGGATCGGCGCAGCACTCGGCAAGGCGCTGGATGGCCAGCGGCTCTTGCTGTTGTTCGCGGCACTGATGGCCGTCGTCAGCGTGACCATGTTGCGGCGGCGCCACATGGTTGGCGATCCGGCGTCGAGCTGCACACCAAGAAACGCACCGAAGGTGCTCTCCTTTGGCGCCGGAACCGGCATCATCTCAGGCTTCTTCGGGATCGGCGGCGGGTTCCTGATCGTTCCGGGCCTGATGGTTTCAACCGGCATGCCGACGATCAACGCAATCGCCACGTCGCTGGTTGCCATTACCGCTTTCGGCCTTACAACCGGGGCAAGCTACACCTTCTCCGGTCTGGTCGACTGGCCACTCGCTCTCTCCTTCATCGGCGGCGGAGCCCTTGGCGCGCTTACGGGCTGTCGCGCCGCCCACAGTTTCAGCAAGTACCAATCGACGCTGAACCTGTTGTTTGCAGCCCTCACCTTCGCCGTCGCCATTGGTCTGGCGTTCTACGCATGGTGATAGGGCCGTCGGCGCGGCGCGTATGGCTCTTCGACGACACGCGGACCGAACAACCTGTTTGCCGGAAATTCTCTATCCTCGGCTTCATGTTCGGCTACAAATGTAGCTAATCTACATTTCTTTTGACATATGTAGATTTGTTCATTATCACGATGAGGACGCACGGCGAGTGAGACCACGAAGGCCCAGGCAGGGTTCTCGGGAGAGGCCGATGCGATCGTCTGGAGGAAATCAATATGTCACGCCGTTTCGCGCTGGCTTCAGCGCTTGTTTCCCTATGCTCAGTTTTCTCGACCGGCAGTGCCTATGCTGCCGGAATGACCGTCTATTGCCCGATGTCGGAAGACGATTGCGCCTCCGTGCTGAAGGCATTCAAGGACGATAGCGGCATCGAAGCACAGTTCGTGCGCATCGGCGCCGGCGAAATCCTCGCCCGCATCCGCGCGGAAAAGAGCAATCCCCAGGCTGGGCTCTGGCTGGCAGGTGCGGCCGACAACTTTATCCAGGCCGCCAACGAGGGCCTGCTCGCGCCGCACAAGAACGCCGGCATCGACAAGGTAGACCAGCGCTACACCGACAAGGAAGGCCGCTGGACCCCCATCTCGATCTCGCCGATCGTCTTTGCCTACAGCCAGACGGTTCTCGACGAGACCGGCGCCAAGCCGCCGACAAGCTGGAAATCCTTTGCCGACCCGGCCTTCAAGCAGAGCGTCGCCCTTGCCCACCCCGCATCCTCGGGAACGGCCTACGTGGCTCTTGCCTCGATGGTCCAGCTTTTCGGCGAGGACCCGGCCTTCGAGCTGATGAAGAAAGTCGACGAAAACGTGGTTCAGTACACGCGCTCCGGCGTCGCGCCATCCCGCATGGTCGCCAACAACGAGATCGCGCTTGCCATGGCCTATACGCAGGATATCGAGGCCGCACTCGCGCAGGGTTATCCCGTCGGCTACGCGTTTCCCGAAGAGGGCACCGGCTTCGAGGTGAATGCGGCAGCGGCAATCGCCAACGCATCCGAGGAGCAGTCGAAGGCCGCCGCCAGCTTCCTCGACTGGGTGCTCACCGAGAAGGGCCAGGCCGCCATCGGCGCAACATTCCGCGGGCCGATCGTGCCGGGCTACAAGAATCCCGAAGCCAAGATCGACCTCTCCAACGTGAAGATGATCGACTACAACTTCAGCTGGGCCGGCGAAAATCGCGCGCGCCTCCTGGAGCGCTATGAAAACGACGTGCGCCACAAGGCTGACGCAAAGTAACGCCGGCAAGGAGCCCCGCCATGACCCTCGTCTCGCAAGCGACCCCGTCCGGGCGGACGGGGGCATCGCCGGCCTTCCTGCGCAAGATCGTCGTCGATCCCTGGTTGTTCGGCATTTTCGCCGTCGTCACGCTCTCGGTGCTCGTCTTCGCCGCCTTGCCGATCTTCACCGTTCTGAAGCAGGCTGTGATCACCGACCGCGGCTTCGATCTCGCCGACGTCCTGTCGAAATCCTTTGTCTGGGAATCGTTGTTCAACACGCTGCTGCTCGGCGCGACTTCAGCAGTGATCGCCACCGTGATCGGCTTCGTGCTTGCCTTCTCGGCAACACGCACGACCATGCCCGGCAAGACCTTCGTGCACGGCGTGGCGCTGCTGCCGATCATCTCTCCACCCTTCGTCATGGCGCTCGCCGTGGTGATCCTGTTCGGGCGCTCGGGCCTCATCACCCGCGAACTGCTCGGCATACGCAACGCAAACGTCTACGGCTTTCACAGTCTGGTCTTGATCCAGTCGCTCGCCTTCACGCCGATCGCCTATCTCAATATCCGCGGCATGCTGCAATCGATCGACAGCGCGCTTGAAGATGCTTCCGCCTCGCTCGGCGCCTCACGCTGGATCACCTTTTCACGGGTGACGCTGCCGCTCGTCACGCCGGCGATCCTGAGCTCGGGATTGCTGGTCTTCGTCAAATCGGTCGAGGATTTCGGCAACCCGATGCTGATCGGCGGCAACTTCAACACACTCGCGGTCGAAGCCTATTCGCAGATGGTCGGCTACTTCGACCTGCATTCCGGCGCGCTGCTCGCAAGCCTCATGCTGGTTCCCTCGATCACAGCCTTCCTTATCCACCGCTACTGGGTCAGTAAGCGAAGCTACGTGACCGTAACCGGAAAGCCGACGGCTCAGACGATCCGCATTTCCGGCATGGCCGTGGTGCTGCCGCTTTCGATCCTCTGCTACGCCATCGTGTTTGCCATCCTGCTGTTCTATCTGACAGTCATCTACGTCTCCTTCACCCGCCTGCCGGGCATCGACAACACGCTGACGACCGACCACTACGCAACGGTGTTCACCGCTGGCTTCCAGACGCTCGCCAACTCCTTGCTGCTGGCCGGCGTCGCCACGCCTGTGACGGCCATTGCAGGCATGCTGATCGCCTATCTGCTGGTCAGGAAGGCGTTTCCCGGCAGCTTCCTGCTGCGCTGGGGCACGCTCCTTTCCTTCGCCGCACCGGGCACCATCCTCGGCATCGGCTATGTCAGCACCTTCAACGCGCCGCCGCTGCTCCTGACCGGAACCGCCTTCATCGTGGTTGCCGCCATGGTGGTGAAGAACCTTCAGGTCGGTATCGAGGCAGGCTCGAACCAGCTTCGCCAGATCGACAAGTCGATCGAGGAAGCCTCGATGACGCTCGGCGCGTCCAATACGCGGACATTCTTCCAGATCACGTTGCCACTGCTCAAGCCGGCGCTGTTCACGTCACTTTCCTATGCCTTCACGCGGTCGCTGACGACACTGAGCGCGGTGATCTTCCTGGTTTCGGCCAACTGGACGCTGATCACGGTCACGATCCTGTCGCAGGTGGAAACGCTCAAGATCGGCGTCGCAGCGGCTTACTGCAGCATCCTCGTCTTCGTCGTGCTCGCCATCCTGGCGCTCATGCAGCTTCTCCTGTCGTCGACATCGCCCAAGAGGTAATCCCATGTCGAAAGTCATCTTCTCCAATATTTCCAAGCGTTTCCCCGGTGCTTCCGGTACGGCCGCGGGCCTTGCGGTCGACCGTCTCAACCTCGTCATCGAAGAAGGTACGCTGGTGACGTTGCTCGGCCCCTCGGGCTGCGGCAAGACGACGACTCTTCGCATGCTTGCCGGTTTCGAGACGCCCTCGGAGGGCACCATCACCATCGGCGGACGCGACGTTACCAATGTCCCCGTCAACGCGCGTAATGTCGGCATGGTGTTCCAGAGCTACGCCCTCTTCCCGCACATGACGGTACGCGAAAACGTCGAATACGGCGTGCGTCTTCTCAACCTGCCGCGGCATGAGATGAAGGATCGGGTCTCCTCCGTTCTTGCGACGATGGCGCTCGAAACCTACGCCGACCGCTCGCCGTCACGTCTCTCGGGCGGCCAGCAGCAGCGCGTGGCGCTTGCGCGTGCCGTCGTGACCCAGCCGAAAGTGCTGCTGTTCGACGAACCGCTCTCCAACCTCGACGCGCAGCTTCGCGAACGCATGCGCGACGAATTGCGCGCCATCCAGCTTCGCCTCGGCATCACCAGCCTCTACGTCACCCACGACCAGAGCGAGGCCATGGCGATTTCGGACCGGGTCGTGGTGATGCGCAACGGCGTCATCGAACAGGACGACACGCCGCTCAACGTCTACTCGCGTCCCGGCACCGGCTTCGTCGCCGAATTCATGGGAAAAGCAAACATCCTGATAGGCAGCGTCGAAACGACGGATGAATCCACGGTGTCGATCCGCATTGCCTCCACGGTCGCCTTCACGCTGCCGCGCGGCAACCGTGCCTTCAAGCCGGGCGAACAGGTGCGCTGCGTCGTGCGACCGGAACATATCCGTGTCGACGCCAACGGCGCGACGCAGGCAAAGGTGCGCCGCGTGGTGTTCCAGGGCGCATATGTCGAATACCTGACCGATCTGGAGGGCGGCCAGGAATGCGTCTTCCTCGACAGCAATTATTACCGCACGGGCGTGGCCGAAGTCGGCCAGATGCTGGGCCTGTCGGTCGACACTCGGCCGGTCTGGATCCTGCCGAACAATGAAGCCGCCGAATTGGGAAAAGCCGCATGACCATCAATCAACCCATCCTCCGCGATCTCCACGAGACGATCGTAAGCGTTGCCAGGGAGGCCGCGCTTGCAGCAGGTGCCGTGGCGCGCAAGGGCTTCATCGAAGCAAGCCCCGAGAACCTGCAGACCGAGCAGAAGGCAGGCTTCTTCGACATCGTGACGGCCTGCGACAAGGCGGCGGAGGCGG
This sequence comes from Ensifer sp. Root31, assembly GCF_001424825.1. Classification (NCBI taxonomy): domain Bacteria; kingdom Pseudomonadati; phylum Pseudomonadota; class Alphaproteobacteria; order Hyphomicrobiales; family Rhizobiaceae; genus Ensifer; species Ensifer sp. Root31. The sequence continues at coordinate 125,116 of NZ_LMCO01000016.1, forward strand.
CGGCCTGCGACATCATCTGGTCGCGTCTGCCGCAATCGCGCATCCTCGGCGAGGAAAGCGGCTGGCAAGGTGAAGGCGAGACGACCTGGATCATCGACCCGATCGACGGCACCAGCAATTTCGCTTCCGGCCTGCCGTTCTTCTGTGTCTCGATCGCCGCCTACCATGCCGGTGAGCCGGTCTGCGGTATCGTCTACGATCCGATGCGGGAAGAGCTGTTCATGGCGAATGCCGGGCGTCTGACGCTGAACGGCGACATCGTCTCGCCCTTCTCGCGCGCAAGTAGCGACCGTCACGTCGAACTGCTGAGCAACGCCCCCTATGAGGGCGAGCGGCCCGATCTGGCGGCACTCGAGGCCTATGCCGATCTCGTCACCTCGTTTCGCGCCGTTCGGCGGCTGGGTTCCTGCGCGCTCCACCTCGCCTATGTAGCGGTCGGGCGGGTCGCCATCGCCTATGAGTCCAAGTTCAGCGCCTGGGACATTGCAGCCGGCCTTCAGCTGGTTGCCGCAGCCTCCGGCCAGATTATCGCTCAAGACGCAAACGGGCAGCGCATCGAGCCGAGCGAACAAGCGCTTGGAGCGGTGAAAAGGCTCGTTGTCGCGCAGGCCGGTTTTGACTATCAATCGTCCTGCCTGTCGAAGCTGATGGCAGATGGCAAGTTGTAGTCCAATTGCGAAAGACGCTTTATGACACGTGCACTCAAGCTGCCAATACGATGGGTCCCATGCTGGATCTGATCAGGCAATCCCTGTCCCAGTTCACGCCCGCCGAGCGCAGGATCGCGGAAGCGATCCTCGACACGCCGAGCACGGCGATCACCTGGTCGATAACGGATGCGGCGCGCGTCGCCAAGGTCAGCGAGCCGTCGATCATCCGCTTCTGCCGCAGGCTCGATTGCGATGGCTTTCCGGATTTCCGTCTGAAGCTCGCCCAGCAGCTTGCCGTTCGCCAGTCCACGGCAGCCGTGGCCGAAAGCGGGACCGATCCTTTCTCCGGTATGGTGGACGACATATTCAACCGCGCAGCAGAAGCCTTGCGCGAGGCGCGGCATGACCTCGACCTCGATTCCCTGCGTCGCGCCGTGGACCTTCTGGCGAAGGCGCGCCGGATCGACGTCTATGGCTATGGTGGATCCGGCTTTCTGGCAGGCGAAGCGCAGCATCGCATGGCCTCTCTCGGGATCGCGAGCGTCGCCTATTCCGATCCGACCTTGCAGATGGTCTCGGCTGCGCGCCTCTCCCCCTCAGATGTGCTGTTCGTCCTCTCCTTCTCAGGCCGCACGAGCTACCTGATTTCCAACATCGAGATCGCCAAGAAGTCGGGCGCCCGCGTCGTCGCCATCTCTCCCGGCGGCTCCATCGTCGCCTCGCTTGCTGACGAAAACATCAATCTCAATGCCTACCGCACATCCGCGGGGCCCCTCATCGTGCCCACCGGCCGCGCGCCGATGTATGTGATGCTGGATGTGCTCTTTGCGCTGCTGGCACCTGAACTCGACAAGGCCGATTGAACCGCGCCGGGTGAGGCGCTCCGGTCGCCGTCGTGATGCCCGGCACGACGGCGACCGGAATGCCGTCATACTTGTTACTCCCATCGTTTCGGCTTCGGTGCGAAACTACCTCCTGAGCAACAGCGCACAATCTTGGGCGAAGTCGCCCGTGCCAACGAGGAGGTTTCAAGCGCCATGACGACATCAGCGGAAAAAGGCGGACACCCCGCCATGCAGACACCACCGGTCGTATCTCCACAAGCCTGGGAAGAAGCCCGCCAGCAACTGCTGGTGAAGGAGAAAGCCCAGACCCGCGCCCGCGACGCACTGGCCGCCGAGCGTCGGCGAATGCCATGGATGGCCGTTGAAAAGACCTATGCCTTCGACGGCCCTTCGGGCAGAGCCAGCCTGACCGACCTGTTTGCCGGCCGGCGCCAGTTGATCGTCTATCGCGCCTTCTTCGAACCGGGCGTGTTCGGCTGGCCCGATCATGGCTGCAGAGGTTGCTCCATGGTCGCCGACCAGGTTGCCCACGTCGCCCACCTCAACGCCCGCGACACCACGCTCGTCTTCGTTTCGCGCGCGCCGCAGGCGGACATCGCGCGGCTCAAGGCGCGCATGGGCTGGGAGATACCGTGGTTCACCATCACCGACGATTTCGATGCCGACTTCGGCGTGGCCGAATGGCACGGTACCAACGTGTTCTATCGCGACGGCGAGCGCGTGTTCCGCACCTACTTCATCAACAACCGCGGCGACGAACAGATGGGGAGCACCTGGAACTACCTCGACATCACACCGTTGGGCCGGCAGGAGGTCTGGGAGGATTCACCGCAAGGCTATCCGCAGACGCCAACCTACAAGTGGTGGAACTGGAACGACAGTTACGTCGCAGATGCCGCGCCCGACAAGAAATGGGTCGAAGTGTCGGACGCGGGCGAAGCGGCGTTCCGCGACCGACAGGCGGGCAACAAGCCTTGAGCTTTAGCATCGTAGACAAGGCGAAACTGGCGGCAAGGGTCGTGGGGCGTCGCCTTCGTTTCGCTAATTGCTGGGAACGATTGTCGGGCTCGGGGGCGGAGCGACGTCGGCGCCCGGCCTGATGGCGAGAATGCTCAGCGCGATTGCGACGAGCACGCAGATAAGGATGAGGAAGGCGATACCGGTTTTGTCCATCGCCTTACATCAAGCCTTCAATGTGGGGAAATCGAGACGAGAGAAATGTTCCTCTCCCAATTGGTTAGGCAGCGACCGTAGGACATGTTCCGCACCCGAACCGTTCTGCACCTGTTCGGGGGATGTTTAGAATTTGCTATTTCCCGGCGCGGAACGGCCGGCCTCATCGGCATGCCCTGCAGCGGAGCGCTCTCTTCAGGCCTGGACAAGCATTGCGGCATCGATACTCGCCCGCCCCCTCCACGAGAAACTGGCGAAGGGAAGCGGACAAGGTAGGGTGCTACAGCACTTCCAGGAAAAAGTGCGAAGCGACTCTTAGACAGGAACGTCTAAGAACAAGGAGGTAGAGCGTTTCTGCCACTCAGTCTAAACTGGAGACATTCTGCAGCGCCGCGCGTCTTTTTAAACGTGCAAAGGTCGCTGTAGGACTTTGAATTGCTCCAAAGCGAATACGATTTAACGAAACATGCGGTAGTAGCCGGCTAGTCGGCGTCCATGGTTTCATCGCCGGTGCCGGTAGGATCGATATCGGGGTCGACCCCTTGTGATTGCGCGTAGGTCGTGTTGCCGGAGCCACTGGTCGCGCATCCTGAGATCGCCAGAAGCGCCGTGACTGCAATCGCCGTAAGAAATCTGGTGGGCATGGTTTTCTCCACTTGGGGGCTGCCGTTGCAGCCTGGGGTATCCGGCAGCGACCTAAGCCTGTTTTGTCCTGATCCGGAGATTCTCCTACGCTGACGGGAAACGCAAGTGGTATTCGCGCAGGATCACAGCTGTCGCGAGCGCCAGGTCGACTGACCGGAACCCTTTGCACTCTTTGCCGAATCGCCCGCACACCGCTACAGCATACTTCCTGCGTGCAAAGGGCGCGCGAAGGATGCTGTAGGGCTTTACCCTTGCCGCGCAAGACCAGTCGGGACACCACGTTGAAGACCATCGCCATTGATTTCGAAACCGCCAACGAGCAGCGCGGCAGCGCCTGTTCGGTCGGTCTGGCCTGGGTCGAGGATGGCCGGGTCGTGCGGATCGAGGAGCGGCTCATCCGTCCGAAGACCATGCGCTTCTCCTCCTTCAACATCGCAATCCACGGCATCCGCCCGGAGCATGTGGAGGACGCAGGCGAGTTTCCCGAAGTCATGGACGAATTCGCCGACGACTTTCGCGGCGCCACCATGATCGCCCACAATGCGGCCTTCGACTTCAGCGTCTGGCGCTCCTGTCTCGATCTCTACCGGCAGGATTATCCGGAACTGTCCTATCTCTGCTCGGTGAAGATGGCGCAAAAGGTCTGGCCGCATCTCGGATCGCACAAGTTAAACATCCTGGCCGGTCATCTCGGCTTGACCTTCGCACATCACAACGCTGCCGAGGACGCGGCGATCTGTGCCGAGGCAGCGATTGCGATTGCCGGGTCTCTGGGCATTTCGCAGGTCCGCGACATTCCGACCATGATCGGCATGCGGGCCGGACGGCTGTTTGCCAACGGCTACGACCCTTGCACCTGCCGGAAAAAATAAGCCCGCTGGGCAGGCATGCCCGGAGTGGTTCAGCCCGATACACCAGATCGCCCGCGAGATATGGCTTCACCCCATGATGGCTTCACCCCATGGGTGCGGCCTCGACCGAGATCCGGTAGCGCGTGACGAACGGCTGATCGGGATAGAAGGGCAGTGACGTGGGCGCGGCTGGCGATGCCAAGGGGTTGTCGGCTGACGAGACCGCCGGGCCGAAATCGAAGGCCGAGCAAACCGGCTCAACGCCAAGGGCGAGATGTTCCCCATCCCATGGATAGGCCTTGCGGCCGCGATTGCTGTACCAGAGCAACAGGCTTGGGAAATGCTCTTTCTGCCATTCAAGGCGGGCACGAAACCCCTCGTCACGGTAGTGCAAGGCGATCGCGCCATCGATGCCGACCAGCTGCAGCAGTTCCTCGGCATTCTGGTCAAGCGGAACGGACGCCGCATCGATGGTGGCGCCATCGCGGGCGTCGACGCTCTCAAGCTTCGACCATCGTCCGCCCGGCGCAAACAGCGTCGCCACCGGCTCCACGTCGCCGGGAAAACTGCGAACCTCGCCATAGGCTCCGGGCTCGAGCCTGACCGATCCGGGCCGGGGTGACAGGCGGAAGGTGGGGTGCAGGCCGATCGGCAGCCTGCAGGGTCGCCGCACCTCGATCTCGAGCGTGATGTCGACGGCGGCGGCCCGCGGGTCCGGCACGATGCGCCGGCGCAATTGGCGCACGGGATGGCCGTCCGGATAGCTGCACGTCAGGACGATCTGCCGCTCGTCGCAGTCGCCCCAACTCCAATGTGCGTTCGAGCCGTGGCCGTGCGGCACATCCGCTCCAGCGAAGGTCTCGCCAGCGTCCGACCAGCCTTTCGGCAGCGGGCGCGAGCCGTCGCTGCCGAAGGGCACGCAGGGCCATTCGCCGCGCAATTCCTGCAGGATCGGCGGCAGCGTCGTTCTGTCGGGATCCGAACCCCAGGGTGCGACATGCAGCGGGCTTACCTGTCGTCCATCAGGCAAAAGGAAAGTGACCGGCCCCAGCATGCCGCCCAGGGATTGCACCGCCAGGCATCCATGCGCCCAGGCCAGGCCGCGCCTTGTCGTCTCAGTCATCTCGATGCCGCCCCGCCAAAACGGTTCTCCGCCAGTCCGGGGGTGTCGACCGTCAGGGCATAAAGGCTGCCGGCGAGCCGTTCCCCGGGCTTTGAGAGGATACTGGCCGTCGTGACATAGAGCGTCTTCAGGTCGGCACCGCCGAAGGTGCAGGTCGTGATATTGGTGACCGGCATTTCGATGATCTCCGCCACGGAACCCTCAGGCGATATGCGCGCGATGCAGCCGCCGCCGAAACGGCAGTTCCAGAGATAGCCATCGCTATCGATCGCCGAGCCGTCAGGTGAACCGCGGGAGAAGTCAGCAAGGAATGTCCGTTCGTTCGAGATCGAACAGTCCGCTATTGCGTAATCGAAGGCGTAGATCTCGTTGGCGAGCGTATCACCGAAATAGAAGGTGCTGCCATCGGGACTCCAGCAAAGCGTGTTGGAGATGCCGAGCCCATGCCGCCACTCGCTCACCGTTCCATCAGGCGCGATGCGGTAGAGGATGCCCTCGCCTTCTGCCGTCTCGCCAAGCTCGCCGTCGGGCAGAACATTGTTCTTCATCGACCCGACCCAGAAGTTTCCCGCCGGGTCGGGACGACCGTCGTTCAGGCGCACGCGCGGATATCCGGGCAAGCGGAAGCCGTGATCCTCGCGCCGGTCGGTTTCCGGCCACCACCAGACGAGTTTTGAGGCTAGCGCCAGAAGCAACCGCCCTGGCTCGTCGGTGAGGGAGACCGCCACCACCGGCTCGTCGAATATCCAAAAGCGGACCGAACCGCTCGCCTCATCATACCGATGGACGAGAAATCGATTGACGTCGCTCCAGTAGAGCGCCTGCTCGGATGCCGACCAGACGGCGCCCTCGCCGCATTTGTCGCCGACCGGGGCAACACAGGTAACCGACCTCACCATCCGCGCCTCCTATTCAGCCGCGAGATCGTGGACAAGCGACCGCGACGGTCCGAGGGCATGGGCGTTCTGCACCAACGCGCGCATGTACCCAAGCGCAAAGGCCTTGCCCGCATGCCAAGAGGCAGCACAGGTCATTGCCGGCGTATGGTCGGGGATCATCACGCCCTGATAGTTTTCATCGCGCAGGATGCGCACGATTTCGGCCATGTCGATATCGCCTTCGTCGACGAAGGTTTCGACGTAGCGCGGCATCTTGCCCTTCACATTGCGGAAGTGGATGTAGCCGATGCGGCCCGAGCGCGCGAACCGGCGGACATGTTCGTAGATATCGCCGCCGGGCATTTCCTGAAGCGAGCCCAGGCACAACTCCAGCCCGTTCGACGGGGAATCGACGATCGACATCAACCGATCGTACTTTTCCGGCCGGTTGACGAGGCGCGCCGTGCCACGCAGCGCCTCGGCCGGCGGATCGTCGGGATGAGCACCGAGCATGACACCGGCTTCCTCGGCGACCGGAACCACATCCTTCAGAAAACGCGAGAGGCGATCCCAGATCTCGGCGTTGCTGACCGATACCGGTTTGGCGCCGGGCACACCGCGGCGATACCGCATGTTCCAGACCATGCCGTCGGGGATGGGCGCGTCCGGGTCGGGCACGGCGCCCGGCACATCTTCAACGCCGAAGCCGACGGATTCAGCACCGCCGCGGGCATAGGGGCCACGGGTCCAGCCGTAAACGCCGGCGAGCGAGAAATTGTAGCCGATGCAGGGAACGCCCGCGCGCCCGGCATCGCGGATCAGTTGCTTCAGCGCGTCGATCTGCGCATCGCGCTCCGGTCCGTCGAGCAGGATGTCGTGCCAGAAGCGTGGCGAAAAATTCTCGATGGCGGCAAGTTCGAGCCCGCCTGCCCGCACGTCCTGAACCAGAGCCGACAGCTCCTCATAGGTCCAAAGGCGGTCGGTGGAGCAATCGCCCCATCCGCCGTTGTCGCCGCTGTCGATCTTCGGATCCTTGCCGGCGAAATAGTTGGTCAGATGCGCGACGATGTGGGTCGCGCCGGACTGGAGCGCGAAGCGGTAGTTGTCGGGCGTGAGCTGTTCACGATAGAGGCCAAGGCCGATTTTCATCTTGTTCTTTCCCTGTGCGATTATTTCACGCCGATGCCGGCGGTGAGCCCGCCGTCGATGCGGAAGTCCGATCCGGTGATAAAACCGGCACGATCGGATGCGAGATAGGCGACGAGGTCCGCGACTTCCTCCGGCTCGCCGATGCGGCCGATCGGATGAGCGGCGCCGAAGCGGGCGAAGGCTTCCTCCTCGCTGACGCCCTCGCCGCCATAGGTGCGCGCGGCCAGCGACAGGAGCGGAGTGCGGACGGAACCGGGGCTGACTGAATTCACCCGCACCTTGAGGTCGGCATGATCGAGCGCCATCGCGCGGGTCAGCGCATGGATGGCGCCCTTGGTGGCGACATAGGCGGCGACATTCTGCTGACAGCTATGGCCCTGGACCGAGGAAATGTTGACGATCGCCCCACCGCCGCGCTTGGTCATCTCGGGGATGGCGAAGCGCCCCGTCAGGTAGATCGAACCGACATTGACGGACAAGCACCGGTTCCAAGTCTCGAAGCTGGTGTCGAGCACGGTGCCGAAGGGATGAAAGGCGGCGGCGTTGACGACGATATCAAGACCACCATGGCGCGACACAACCGCCGCGACGGCAGCCGCCACATCTGCCTCGACCGACACATCGACCAATCGTGAGGCCATTGCCAGGCCACGCTCCTGTGCGATCCGGTCGAACGTCTGGTTGGCCGCGGCATCGTTGCCGCAAGCCAAGACCTTGGCGCCGGCCGTGGCAAGCCTTATGGCCGATGCCAGCCCGATACCGGAGGTTCCGGTAACCAGCGCTACTTTTCCTGCAAATTCAGTCATGATCGGCTCCGAATTCCCTAACGCACACGTTCCAGGACTTGATTGAGAAGCACGGCGCCAAGGATGATCCCGCCACGCACGACGTACTGCCAGTACTCGCTGACGTTCATCAGGGTCATGCCGTTGGAGATGCAGCCAAGGAACAACACACCGATCAACGTTCCCCAGATGCGGCCCTTGCCGCCGAACAGCGAGGTGCCGCCGATGATGACGGCCGCAATTACGTCAAGCTCCATGCCGGTGGCGGTCGTGCCGGTACCGGCTCCGATCTGCGAGGCGATCAGCGTGCCCGAAATCGCCGTCAGTGCGCCGGTGAGGCCGAGCGTCAGCGCCTTGACCTTCCAGATGTCGATACCCGAGAGCCGAGCCGCCTCCATGTTGCCACCGACGGCATAAACCTCGCGGCCGAAGCTGGTGTATTTCATCAGGAAGTGCATGGCCGCGAAGGTGAGCACGAAAATATAGACCGGGAAGGGAATGCCGAAGAGGTAGCCGCCACCGAGGAAATCGAAGCCGGCCGGAAAGGTCGACAACGGAAAGCCGCCGGTAATCAGGTTCGCAACACCGCGAAGCGCGGCAAAGAGCGCGAGCGTGGTAATGAAAGTCGGGACGTTGAACCACTGCCGGAAGCGGCCGGTGAGGTAACCAAGCGAAAAGCCGACGGTAAGCGCTACGGCAAAGCCGAGGATAACGGCGTTCCAGCCGCCGATTGCGTCCGTGTAGGCGTCGGCGAACCAGGCAACGATGCATCCCGCCAGTGCGACCCCGGCGCCAACAGAAAGATCGATCTCGCCCGAAATGATCACGGCCGTCATGCCGAAGGCGATGATCCCCAGCATCGCCACGGTTCGCAGCACGTTGAGGATATTGGCGGTCGAGGCAAAGCCCGGCGCCATCAGGATGAGGAACAGGACCAGACCCGCGAGGATAATCTCCATCGGATAGGTCTTGAGGAGACGCAGCGAGACGTTCTGTCCGCCGCCTTCAGCTGTTTGTTGGCTGACAAGTGTCATTGGGAGGCCCCTTCCATGCATAGGCCGTAGAGTTGGGTAAGATCGGTCCTAGTGGGATCCACCTCCGCCACCACATTACCGTGGTGCATCACGAGAATGCGGTCTGCCACTTCGAGGACCTCCTCGAGTTCGGTCGAAACGAAGATGCTTGCCAGGCCGTCCGAGGCTTTGTGCCAGATGATGTCGAAGATCTGTCGCTTGGCCTGGACGTCGACGCCGCGGCTCGGCTCATCGAAGAACATCACCGAGGGAGCCCTGTTCAGCCACTTGCCGATCACCACCTTCTGCTGGTTGCCGCCCGACAGGGAAGACACCGGCAATTCCGGATCGCCGCACTTGATATGCAAATCGGCGATCTGCCGATCGACATGTGGCTGTTCGCGGCGACGGGAGATCAGTCCGTTTCGCGCAATGGGGCCGAGACTTGCCATGCAGAGATTGTCGGCCGTCGGCAGCGATTGCACGAGACCGACCTCCTTGCGGTTCTCCGGCGTATAGCCAAGACCGGCGGCGCGCATCTGGCGCGGCGTGGCGCCCGTCATCGATTGCCCGGCAAGGTGCACCGTGCCGGCATCGATGCGGTCGGCGCCAAAGATTGCGCGCATCAGCTCGGTCCGGCCCGAGCCCAGCAGGCCGGCGATCCCGAGTATCTCGCCGCGATAAAGGTCGAAGGAGACGTCGTTGAAGTGTCCTGCACGGGTCAGGCCGCGCACTTCGAGCAGCGGCTTGAGCCTGTCGATCACCTGGCGCGGCGGCCGTTTCGTGCGGGCGGCGTCGCCAAACATCATGCCGACGATCTCGGCGGGCGAGGTCACGGACATCTCGACGGCACCGATATAGTGGCCGTCGCGAATGACGGTGCAGGTGTCGGCGATCTCGAAAAGCTCGCTCATGCGGTGCGTGATGTAGATCATCGTCACGCCGCGTGCCCGCAATCGCTCGATCAGCGCGAAAAGCTGCTTGACCTCTTTCGAGGCGAGCGCCGATGTGGGTTCGTCGAGCAGCAGGATCGATGGGTTGAAGGACATCGCCTTGACGATCTCGACGACCTGCTGTTGCCCGACGCTGAGGCCCGAGACCGGCTGGCGGGAATCGATCGAGAGCCCCATGTCGGACAGAAGCTCGGTCGCGCGCTTGTGCAAACCCTTCCAATCGACGACACGCAAGCCCGCGCGCCTGGTGTGCGGCAGGCGACCGAGAAAAATGTTCTCGCCGACGGACAGTTCGGGAACGAGCGACAGTTCCTGATGCACCGTGACGATGCCAGCATCAAACGCGTCGTGCGGCGAAGTAAAGCTCTGGTCTCTTCCGTTGACGCTGATCGTACCCGACGTGGGTTCGGTCACGCCGGCAAGAAGCTTGATCAGCGTCGATTTACCCGAGCCATTCTTTCCCATCAGGGCATGAACCCGCCCTGGGGTAAAATCATGGGTAAACTCCGACAGGGCAACCGTCGGGCCGTAACGCTTTGTGACGGATCGGAACTCGAGCCGCCCTTGGGCGGTATCTGTCCGGGGCTGAGAGTAGGTCATCGGTGGTTCCCGGTTGGCGCAGAAAATGGTGGCAGGGCCGAGTGGCCCTGCCACGCAACCTTACTTCAGAGCCTTCAGGCCTTCCTTGTAGGCGGCGACCCCGTCGGCATTTGCGCGCGTCAAGGGAAGGACGGGAACATTGACCTTGGTCTCGAACGTCTTGCCTTCGAGCAGTTTCTGCGCTGCCTCGATCGCCTGCTTGCCGACCTCTAGAGGCTGCTGCGCCGTCGTTGCCTGGAGCACGTTGTCCTTGTCGAGAAGCATGTTGGCGAGCTGCTCGGAACCATCGGTGCCGAAAACGAACACTTTGCCCTCAAGCCCGGCCTTCTTCACCGCCTGGACCGCGCCGATCGTGCCGCCTTCGTTGGCGGCATAGATCACCTTGATATCCGGGTTGGCGGTCAGCATGTCGCTGGCAACGGCCAGCGCCTTCTCGGCCAGCCAGGCATCCTGTTGCGCGACGATCTCGACCTGGGAGGACACCACGTGAAGGAAGCCGTCGACGCGAGCGTTCGACTGCTCAGGCAACAGCGCCTTGAAAGCGAGTGTCCCGATCTTGACCTTCTCGCCATTCCCGAGGGTTTTCAGAAACGGAGCAGCCGCCTCGCCTGTGCCGATGCCGATATCGCGGTCTGAACTGGTCACCGTCGCCTGGGCAACGTCACCATTGGCAGACGTGCCGTAGGTGACCACGGTGATGCCGGCATCGCGTGCCTTCTTGAGCGCGGGAACCGAAGCGTCGGCCGACAGCGGCGCGACCACGATCGAGTTGACGCCGCGGGCGATATAGGTGTCGATCAGCTGCGCTTCCTTTTCGAGCTTGCTGTCGCTGTTTCCGGCGAGCAGTTCGTCGCCGGCGGCTTCCGCCGCCTTCTCCATCCCGATCTGGATGCCGCGGAAGTACTGGTCCTGCTGGAAGACGATGCCGGCGATGGCCTTGCCGTCGGCAAGAACCGCGCTCGGCGCGAAGCTGACACTTACCAGAAGTGTTGCGAGCGTCAGGACGTGGCGTTTTGTTTTGATCATACTGGGTCTCCTCCCCTAGGCCCTTGATCGTGTTGCCGGCCCCGCGGGCAAAGGGGCCGGTTCTGACTGAATGCGGAAGACGATGCCGCCGCAGCCTCAAGTCTTGGTCGCGGCGGACTGTCCACTGGTCGGCGCGCCGACGAATTTGAGGCCGAATTCGAGATGGCGGCTCATGAGATAGGCATAGGCAATTCGGTCGCGCGCCCTCAGCGCGCCGATGATTTCGGCATGGGCCTCGTAGGTCGCCGACTGGACCGGCCGCTCCGCCTTGCCGAGGCGCATGACTTCCTCGATGACGGTGCGCATCATCCGGTAGGCAGCAAGGGTCGTCCTGTTGCCTGAGAGTTCGACGATAGCCTCGTGGAATTCGTAATCGTAGCGGGCCGCCTCCTCGACGCTCTCAGCCGTCCGGATGCGAGCATTGGCCGCCTCCAGCCTGTCGAGGTCGGCTTCGCTTGCATGAAGAATGATGTGGTCGCCGACGCCGGTCTCGATGATGCGGCGGAAACCCTGCAGATCGCGGAAGGAATCGGGCGATATGCCGTTGTGAAAGGCAAAAAGCCTGCGGATCGCCTCGCCATGACCACCGCTGATGACGGCACCGACCTTCGGCCGCGTCTCGACCAGACCATAGGCTCGCAGGACCTGAAGCGCCTCGCGAACCGTATTCCGTCCGGCCTGAAACTGCTCACCAAGATCGCGCTCGGTCGGCAGCGCATCGCCAATCCCGAGGCCGCGTTCGGCGATCAGATCCCTGATCTGCTCGACGAGCCTATCGACCGCAGACGTCTTGCCGACCTCAGCTGGCTCGACACCTGTCGATTGCGCCGGTTTTGCCGAATTGTGCGCCACGTTCTCCTCCTGTGTGCGGTTCTATTTGTTGGTCCAGATTGAGTGACAAGTCAAGAGCTGCATCGGAATTTTTGCCGCCGTGCCGGAAAAACAACAATCTCAACGTATTTTCGCTTGAATTTGCGCCGACGCCGATCCTTAATGCGTCATCTGGTCCAACAATAGAGATCATCCCGAGATCGCAGGAGTTTAAGAGATGAGGCCGATGGAAGAGTGCTTTCGCTGGTATGGCCCGGATGACCCGGTGCCGCTCAGCCACATCCGGCAGGCAGGGGCGACGGGCATCGTCTCAGCGCTTCATGACGTCTATGACGGCTCGCCCTGGTCCGACGATCAGATCCTGAAGCACAAGGCGTTGATCGAGGCGGCAGGCCTGCGCTGGAGCGTGGTCGAGAGCATTCCGGTGCACAATTCGATCAAGCTGGCATCGTCAGACAGCGCACGCTACATCGGCTGGTACAAGGACACGATGCGCGCGCTGGCGCGCTGCGGCATTGGCACGGTCTGCTACAATTTCATGCCGGTGGTCGACTGGACCCGCACCGAACTCATGCATCCGCTGCCGACCGGCGGATATGCGCTGCGCTTCGATGCTATCGATTTCGCCGCCTACGATCTCTTTGTGCTGAAACGGCCACGTGTCGAGCAGAGCTATTCGCCCGCCCAGATCGAAACGGCGGAGGCGCGGCTTACCGCGATGGATCCAGCAAAGATCGACCGTATCGAACGCAATCTGATTGCCGGCCTGCCGGCATCGGAGCGTAAGTTTGATCGCGCCGGCTTTCTTGGAGCGCTCGCGGAGTACGATGGCATCAGCGCCGAGGACCTGCATGAAAACCTCGCACGCTTCCTGCGTGAGATCGTGCCGGTCGCCGAGGAGGTCGGGGTGAAGCTCTGCATTCATCCTGATGATCCGGCCTGCCCGCTCTACGGCTTGCCGAGGATCGTATCCACTGCGGATGACGTGCGCCGCATCCTGGCAGCCGCCGACAGTCCCGCCAATGGCCTGACCTTCTGCACCGGATCCTACGGCACCCGCGCCGAAAACGACCTGCCGGCCATGGTGCGTGAGTTCGGCTCCCGCATCCATTTCGCCCATCTGCGCAACGTTCAGCGCGAAGCTGACGGGTCGTTTCATGAAGCCGACCATCTTGGTGGCTCGAGCGATATTCCGGCCGTCATTCTCGCCCTTCTCGAGGAGCAAGAGCGCCGGCGTGCCGAGGGGCGCGACGACTGGCAGATCCCCGTTCGTCCAGACCATGGGCATCTCCTTGCCGACGACATTGGCAAGGAACGGATCAATCCCGGCTACTCGCTCATCGGCCGACTGAAGGGGCTCGCCGAGATCCGCGGCGTGATGCACGGCATTTCAGCGGTCAAGGCCGCAAGGAACAAACAGGTGACACTATGAAGATTTTTGAAGACGATGCCGACTTGTTCACGGCGATGCGAAGCCGGCTCTTCACCGCCGTTGTCGGCGATATTCTGGACACGATGGGGCTACAGCATCAGTTCCTGCCGCCGAAGATCCGGGCCCTGCGCGACGACATGGTGACAGTCGGGCGCGCCATGCCGGTGCTTGAGGCGGATTTCTTTGCGACCGCGGGAGCCGGCGGCCACGCCGAGATCAGCTCCAAGCCCTTCGGCCTGATGTTCCATGCGCTCGACAGCCTGAAACCCAACGAAATCTACGTATGTTCAGGCGCCTCGCCGCGCTACGCCGTCTGGGGCGAGTTGATGTCGACACGCGCGATCCAGCTGAAAGCCGCAGGTGCGATCTGCGACGGATACTGCCGAGACAGCAGCGGCATCCTGGCCCTCGATTTCCCGACCTTCTGCTACGGATCCTATGCTCAGGATCAGGGACCGCGCGGCAAGGTCGTCGACTATGCGGTTCCGATCGAGATCGGCGGCATCCGCATTCGGCCCGGCGACATGCTGTTCGGCGACCGCGACGGCGTTCTGGTCATTCCGCGCGAGGCGGAACGGGAAGCGATCGCGCTGGCGTTCGAAAAGGCAGAAACTGAAAACAAGGTTCGCCTTGCCATCGAGGCCGGCATGTCCACGGTCGAGGCATTCGAACGCTTCGGCGTCATGTAGTCGCTCAGTGGCGGGACGGCGTCTTCATCGTCCTTGCGAGCGATAAATCTATGGCACGAACGCGTCTATCTCTCTGCGAGGTGACGCCCGTTGGGTTGGGCGCGCCGTGGATTGCGGCGCGGCTGGATGTCGGTTGCAAACACCCGATCCCAGGGGCCGGAGGTCACGCCGAAGTTGCCTTCCGGCGTCACGTGGTGGTGCAGCGCATGGCGTCGCTTGAGCGCGAACACAGCGATCCTTGGCGTCCCGGTCGATAATGCACGAGATGATGAACCGTGGCAGAGCAGAGATAACCGAACAGGAATCCCGCGCTGAGGCTGCAAGCAATGCCGGGTCGCCGATCCACCACAACGGAGACATCAACAGAACGAGATATGCGGGCACACTGACAAATGTCGCCGACATCGTCACCACCGGTGCACGAGCGGCATGTCGAACGCGCCGAAGGGTGGGGCACGGCCGGCAATGGTTTCACGCTTTCTTAACCACGAATTGTGAAAATGCGGCCCATCCGGTGGGCATGATGCCGACCGTTCGTTTGGGGTAATGAGTGCATGCGTAAGCCGCAAGATCAGGCGCTGTCCTCCGGCGCCACCAAACCGGAGTCCGGCTACTTCGTCTCCCGCCGCGCCGTGCTTTCGGGCCTCGGTGTCCTGACACTGCTTGGCGCCTCCGGCTGCTCGCAGACGCTCGAATTCCCGGAGCTGGGATCAATCGAGCCGTCGGGTGGTATGCCGCCCGGGGGCGTTGACCGCATGCCGACCGGTTCGATCCCACCGCTCAGCGTCGACAGCAACATCACCGATAACGGCACGATGTATGCCTCGCTGATCGACAATGGCCTCGTGATCCCGGCAGTTCCATTCCAGAAGATCAGGCCGGAATTCCGCCGTCAGATCGTTATCGATCCGACCGGCGAGGCGCCGGGCACGATTGTGGTGCGGCTCAACGAGCGGCATCTCTATTGGGTGCAGGAAGGCGGCGAAGCGATCCGTTACGGCGTCGGCATCGGCAAGGCCGGCTTCGAATGGAGCGGCCGCGCCGAGATCCAGTACACCAAGGAATGGCCGACCTGGACGCCGCCCAAAGAGATGATCGCGCGCAAGCCGGAGCTGGTGAAATGGACGGGCGGTCAGCCGGGTGGCCTCGACAACCCGCTCGGCGCCCGCGCACACTATATCTACAAGGACAGCCACGACACTGGCTATCGCGTGCACGGCTCACCCGAATGGTGGACCATCGGCACTCAGGCATCTTCCGGTTGCGTGCGCATGATCAACCAGGACGTCATCGACCTCTACAACCGGGTCAAGGCGTCGCCGACCAAAGTTCCGATTGTGGTGGCGTGAAAGGCGCTTCGCACCGAGCGAGTAGGGAATCGAGAAGAGCCACGACAGTCCCTACCAAAAAAAATTCAGTCGTTCAATCCTGCCGCACCCGTCTGCCCTTCGCGACAAGCTCTCTGACCGCGATCTTTAGAGGGAGGCGTGCCGGATCTCTCCTAGTGTCTGAGGACGCAACGCCTCTTGAGCCGCAAGAGCGAGGGGTCAAGCGTCGGTCCGTTGCAGGCGCGATGTCAGCCAACAACATGTTAGCCCAACGCGGTAATCCGATGCGCCCCGCCGAAAGCAGTGCTGCCGGGAAAACGAGATACATAGGCATGGGTTTAGATCCCATACGCAACAAGATGCAACGCCGACGTCAAACGACTGCCGGCGCTGCGTTGACGAGGATCTATTCGGCCTTTGCCTCGATATCGAGCCGCTCCAGGAAACCTGCCGGATCGTCGGAGGCTGTCATCAGTTCAATCGCACCAATGCCTGCGGCGTCCTTCGATTTGACAGACAGGGTGAATGTCCCCGCTCTTCCCAGGAAAGTTGAGGCTGCCCCGGCGACACTTTGAAGCTTCGGCTGATCGGCCACGAACTGCTGCAGCATGGTGGATCCGACCAGCACCAGCATGCCGCGCGCCTGCTCCGCCGTCATGTCGTTTTGCCGGGCATACAAAGTCAGCGCCTTGTCGAAGAGCCCTTTGTCCTCGATCCGGAGCTTCAATTCCCGTGCAGTAACGCCGAGTGCTGCGGTTTGCATGCGTATCGTGTCAGCAGAAAACAAATCGTTTGAGACGCCGGCCAAGACACCAGACAGCGAAACACTGCCCATCCCCTCTCCCCCAAGGGAGATATCCTTGATGACGAAGCTTTTGCCCGCTTCGTCCCAATGTCCCTCAACCCCAGCCGACAAGGTGAGTTTGTCGTAGCCGAGCTTTCGCAAATGCTCAAACGCCTCGTCCTTGGCGTCTGCTGGCATCGGGACACTCAAGTCCTCGTATACAATACGAATATCGGTAGGGATGCCATTGTACGGTTTACTGAGCGCCGCTTCATAGGATTTCAGCGAAAATTTCACGCGCTGCGGCACGAGCGATGCGATGTCGGTCGACATTGTTTCAGAGGCTTGGACTTCGCCTGCATCATCGTTGAGCGCAGTCTGAGGAAGGGCATCGTCACCGGCACCATCCACAGCGTCAGGATCACTCGCTTGATCGGAAGCAGCATCTGCAATTTCAGCGGCAGCCACATCTGCCGCAGCGTCCGCGCCATCGTCGATGGCCGAACCGTCCTTGTCCGCGTCAACCGGCGCCGCTGAGACTTCGGGCCCGGCGTCCGCGCCCTCAACGGCGACATCGCTGTTTCGGCTGCTATCGCTGGGATCGGGCGCGTCGATTGCCGGTGCAGCGGTTGCTTCATCCTCAGACGTCGTCTCGCTCGGCGCCGCAGCCTCGTCATCGACCGCTGCGATCTCGTCAACGTCGGCCGATCCGCTCGGCAGATCGACATCCAGACCGGCAAGCCGGAATGTCCCGAACTCGGGCAGCAATGCGGAATAGGCAAATTCTTGAGCCTGATCATCGTTCAAAACAAGGAGTTGTTTCAATCCCTCCATTGTCGGGTGCCAGGAAAAACCGCTGACGCTGGCTTCAGCGAGCCGGAAATGATCATCGCCTTCTTCCATCGAGATCCCGTTGAGGCTCGCGTTCACTTCGCGACCGTTCAGGTGAAGTGACGTGCGTTCGACATCGAGGTCGATCTGCTTGCCACTGTCTTTGCCCGGGACTTTGACCTTGAGCCCCAGCAATTGGATATCGCCCGGGCCAATCATATCGGGCAGGGAGAGAACTTTCATGTAAAAGGCGTTTCGTTCGGCAGCAGGCAATTCGTCGGGGTTTTTGACCGAACGCAGCATGTCCAGCGTGTCCAAAAGCGGCTCAGCCGGCATACGAATGCTAAGACCATTGCTGCGCAACTCATCATATTGGAAGCTGCCCTCGCCTATTGTCTGAGTGACATCCTTGATCGACAAGGGGCCGTAAAGCGCCTTGGCCTGCTTGTCCTGTGGCCCGGCCGCTTGCGTGTACAAACGTGCGGCATAGCCCACGTCAAGGTCCTTACCGGTCATCGCCCCAAATGAGCCGTTGATGCGCGCGTTTTTCGTCTTCCCGTCTTCAGTCGCCTCAGCCACATGCATGTCCAGGCTGGCATTGGACGAGCTGTAGCGTGCTACGCGGCCATCCCTGATATCCTCGAGCGCGATGTTTCTGTAGACGATCCTGTCTTCATTCCCCTCGACGATTTTGGTCATCGCGACCTCCGGCACGAAGATGCGATTGGCCTGGAAGCGCTGGATACGCTCCGGCAATGACAGGCTGCTCTTGTTTGCGAAGATCTCGGCGACCGTCTGACGGTCGAAATTTGGCTGCTCGACACTCGCGCGCGGCACAGCGATTTTGTAGCCCGCAAGCTCGGCGCTCAGGTTGGCGATCTCGAGCTCCGCATTCAGGAAGAGAAATTTTGGGCGACCGTCGATGCCGGCGATCTTTGCGCTAAGGCCGTCCTTTAGCGGCAGCATCACGTCACGCAGATGAAATCGGCCGAGATAATCCACATGGACGGAGCCGACTGTTCCCCCGCGCGCTGTGATATGCTTCTCGACGCCGCGCTCCAGTGTGATCTTGTAACCCGTCGCCCCGGCAGCCAGCACCGCCACAAACGCGGCGCTCAACCACAGCGCCTTGCGCCGACCTTTTCCTGTGACCGATTTTACCTGTTCCAAATCATCCATCCTTTCACCGTCTCCCTGTGTGACGGCGACTTTGCGACCGAAATCACGACGGTCCATTGCAATCACTGCGAAACGATTGCCTTTCGAGACCGTCCCGAAATGTTTCGTTGAAACCGCTGCAACCGCGACGTCGCCTAGATGCGCGCTAGGCCACTAACCGGAATGAAGGCAGATGAACTGGCAATCATGCTACGGCGCCCGTCGACCAGTCCAACAGGCGTAGCGACCAGCGAGAGTGAAGTTCCTCTAAGTCGGTCTTGGCGCTCTGCCTATCTTCAAGGGGCACATCGTCGATTGATGTTTTGAGTGCCCGGCTGAAGACAGTTTCGACTAGCGCAATAATGCAGCCGGAGATTGCCATCAAGACCATTAACTTCCCCAGATCGCCGTGAGGGGCAGGTTTCTTTGAGCATTGACCCGGATGTGCCGTTCATGAGCCCACGCACAAGCTGCCGCATCGTCGGGCCTGGAGTAACATCTGCCATGCGGGTCAGGCCGAGATTGATGCCATCGGCAAGATGGCGGTGAGCAGCGCAAGCCTGTTGTCGGGCGGATCGGCCCGTGCGCAGGTGGGTGAACGCGTTCGCGATCGTGCTAACCTATGTTGGCCCCGCAGCTGATCCCGAGATCGCAGTGCGTGTCAGGCGACACTCTTTGAAGGCGAGTGGAAGATCTTTGGCTTGATATGCTGCGATCCCTGCACTGAAATCGGCAACTGCTTTTGGATCGTCCTCGGCTTGGGACAGACTCTCTGAATGATTTCATGGTGACCCGACCTGATGGGTGAGGGCGTGGCGCTGCTCGCTCTTGTTAAGGCTGGCCTAAAAGCGTCGCCGGCGTGATGGGTTCACTATTCAGTACCTGGACTGTTCAAAACGTTGTGACCTGCGCTTGCTAGTGATTTCCGTCTCGCGAAGCGCAGGACCACACCCAGCGAAGCTGCAATAGGTATCGCCAGCAAGACACCGATGAAGCCGAATAACCACCCGAAGGCGAATAGCGCAAACATCATCCAGACTGGATTGAGGTTGACGCGCCGGCCGATGAGGCGCGGGGACAGAACATAGTCGGCAAGCATTTCACCGACAATGAAGATGCCCCCCACAACAGCGACAGGTGCCCAATTGGGCCAGAACTGGTCCACCGCAACGCATACCGATATCAAGATACCGGTGGCTGCCCCAAGGTAGGGAACGAAACTGATGAGGCCTGCAGCTATACCAATCAAAATGGCATGGTTGAGTCCGGTCAGCTTCAACGCTGCCGTATAAAGAACGGCAAGAATGAGACAGATGGCAACCTGACCGCGCACGAACCCGGCAACAGTATCGTGGATTTCGCGCCCGAGCGCCCGACCATCATCGCGGTACTCCGGAGCAAGCCAGCCATCAATTGTCGCAATCATTCGGTGCCAGTCAATGGCGAGATAGATGGCGATGATTGGAGTGACAACGAGGAGCGAAAGAAGGGAAATCAATGCTCGTCCGCTCGACCACAGCGAACTGAGGAAACCGTCGAGCCATTTGCTGCCCATCGCCCTCACGACGTCGACGGAAGATTGCTCGATGTGAAGATTCTCACCCATGATGTCATGCATCCAGCGGCCGCTTGCTTCGGTCATAAGGGATTGCAGACGCGTGATGTAGCGGGGAAATTCATCAATAAAAAATCTCAGCTCACCAATGATAACCGGGAACATAACCAGCATGACCGCGATAATACCCACGATCAGCGGCAAGATGACGGCTAGTGCTGCAAAACTTCGATTGATCCCGAACCGCTCTAACCTGTCGACTGCGGGAACGAGAAGATAGGCGAGCAATGCGCCAACAACAAATGGCAGCAGGATTTCGCGCAAAAGCACTAGCGCAACCAAGGCGACTGCGGAAACCGCAATCCAGAATGTAGCTGGTTGCACAATTCTCATGGGACCCCTGCGCAGTCTTGTTTCGAGTTCTGCCGGACTTTGCTGATCTCAGCGCATCGATCCTCGGATCCAAGGAGGGTAGAGCAGGTAAGGATCCTCCTTGTCAATTATCCATCAAGCTGGCGAAGGCGATCTCACCATCGGTAATGTAATGGTTGACCTTTCCGGTCTGTAGACGTGAGCCGGATTGATGCAAGACGACATCCCCGATCACCCGCTTTGACTTCAACTGGGTGACTATGTGATCTCGTTCAACATTCGTATCTGAATCGGTAGCGTGTGTCACTTGGAGCGTCAGTTTGGTCAGCGATAATCCAGTATCTCTGGTGCCCGCCCCAACCCACAAGACGCGCTGATCAGTCGATGGCCTATCCGTATTCAGCCAGAAGCTTGCTGCTGTGATATCGTCGCCCGTATGGGCGGTGCTCAGCGCCCAGAAGCGGATATGGTGGCGCTTGCGCGGACTGTTGTCGATGGGCTGCTGGAAACCTATGTCCTGCTTTCGTCCGAAGAGATAGAGCGTGCTGAAAGGAGCCGTCGGGTACGGAGTGTTGAGCAGAAACGCTCGTACCATTCGCCACGAGCTTGCAACCCCCAAACTGTCGGCTGTTGACCAGCCCGCTGTTGCAAACGCATCGCAAAGTTGTTGAAGAGTGCCTATCAGCACGAGATTCACTGGATCGCCGGGCAAGCCGTCGCCAGTGATGGTGTATCTAGGGATGAGTCTCCGGTGGAGAATCTTTAAGCCCATTCGGACCACGTTTGGCAAAATGACGTAGGCAGCAAGCCCATAGGTAAGACCTACCGCCAGGATCCAGGGAAGTCTGTGGTCCGCAGTGTCAAAAACGACAAAGACGATCAGCCAAACGCTAACTGCCCCCAGACAGAAGATGAGAAACCTTTGGAAAAGGCGCGTAAGCATTCTCAAAATTTCTTATCCCGTGCAGGACCTTGGTTCGCTATCGACTTCGCTGCTCGTACCTTGTCCCGCCGGCCGAACAGAGACGCTGTAGGCTAAGTTCTACGCCACATGTCGTCGAAACGATATTGTTCTTTGGGGAAGCGCGAATCTCGTTGAGCGAGGATGCACCGCCCGGCAGCGTCGAGCCGCCGCCGGTCTGGGCCTGAGCAACCTCGAACCGTTGCGGGGCCGGATCGCTGATCCGGCCCGTCGTCGATCCGGCCTGCGTTGGATTGGAGACCGCAACGCCCGGCTCGGCATAGAGCGCCACGCCCGCGCCGAGCAGGAGTGTTGCGACCGTGGAGAGGCCGAAGATTCGTTTCTGGCTCATCATGCGAGCACCTATCGTTCGTTACCGCGCTGCGCGTTGAGGTCGAGCAGAGCCTGGAAGCTCTGCAAGGAAGCGAGATGTTTAGTCCCGGCATTTGATGGAGCAAAGCGCTCGCTGACGTCTGCTCGAGGTTCATGGAATGAGCCGTCACAGCAGATCTTGTCGCAGCGCGAGAGCTGATGTCGAGACTGGAGCAGCGATAACCGGAGCGCAGTTCGTATGTGTGCCACTTACTGAGACATCCGCCATACAACTTCGGACGGCTCGCCGATGCAAGCGCTGCAACGCCGCCAGCGTGCGGGTGGATGCCCCGTTTGACGTCGGAACACTGTGATAAAATGGGTCTGTGAACGAAAGCCGACATCAATCGCAATTTCGTCGATGCTCAGGTCGTCGCTCAACAATTTCGTTTTCGCGCGCTCTATTCGACGGTCGCGCAGATAGGCATGCGGGCTCCGGCCTGTCGCGAACCGGAAGCCGGCAGCGAAATGCATGGGGCTGAGGCCCGCGGCGCGCGCGATGTCTACGAGTTGAAGCGGGGTCGCTAGGTTCATTTCGATGAACTCTACGGCGCGCTTGAGCCGCCATGGTGCGAGNCTGAGGCCCGCGGCGCGCGCGATGTCTACGAGTTGAAGCGGGGTCGCTAGGTTCATTTCGATGAACTCTACGGCGCGCTTGAGCCGCCATGGTGCGAGCACGACGGAGTTTGTTTTGCGATCCCTCATCTTTGCTCGTCTCCACCGGTCGCCGCAATAAGCCGGGACTGGATTCGCTCTAGGGTTCGTTCGAAGACTTCCGGTTCGTCGAGCGCCCTGGCGAGCACCAAGGCCCCCTGGACGGCAACTACTGTCTCCTCGGCAAGCGCAAGGGCGTCACGTTCAGGGCATCCGGCCCTCTCAAGAGCAGAGGCGAGCGCACCACGCCACTCGGCAAAGTAATCCCTGACCCGATCGCTGAAGCGGTTCCGGACGTTGTCCAGTGCAAACGCGCCAATGAGGCATACACGGCGGCCGGAGCGAAAGTAGCCGGCAACCGAGCTACACATGCTGGTGATTGCGGAACGCGGATCGTCCGCGCTCCTTAGCGGCTCGAAGACCTGCGTCGCGAACCATTCGTCGATCTCGCCGAGCACGGCTGCGGCCATCTCTTCCTTCCCGCCGGGAAAGAAGTGATAAAGGCTTCCCTTTCCGAGGCCGGTCTTTTCGGTGATGGTCGATAGGCTTGCACCGTCGAAGCCATACTCCCGAAAGATCTCGGCGAGGGATGGGATTACGTCCGAGCGCTCGGCGACGATCTTTGGCATGTGCTACAGTCCCAATTCGGAAAGTCCCGGGTGGTCCGCTGGCCTGGGCCCAGACCGATCCCAGAAGAATTTGCGTTCAGATTCTTCGATCGGCAGATCATTGATGCAGGCATAACGGTGGTGCATCAGCCCGTTTTCGTCGAACTCCCAGTTTTCGTTGCCGTATGCCCGGTACCAGTTCCCGGAGTCGTCGCGGTACTCRTAGGCGAAGCGCACCCCGATGCGGTCGCCGTCATGAGCCCACAGCTCCTTGATCAGCCGGTATTCGAGTTCTTTTGTCCACTTCCTCGCCAGGAACTCGACGATACGTTCGCGTCCTTGGACAAATTCCGCGCGGTTACGCCAATAGCTGTCGACGCTGTAGGCGAGGGACACGCGGTGCGGATCGCAACTGTTCCATCCGTCCTCTGCAGCTCGGACTTTGGCCGCTGCCGATTCGCGGGTGAAAGGGGGCAGTGGTGGGCGTTGTTCAGTCATGGTCATGATCTCCAGAT